>MTNR01000018.1 GCA_002011495.1 Dehalococcoides sp. JdFR-56
ATCGGCAAGGATTATGCCTACTTCGGCTCGGTTCACGGGACGGCGCCGGACATCGCCGGGATGAACATCATCAATCCCACCGCTATGATTTTGTCCGCCAGCATGCTGCTGGAGTATCTTGGCTTTGCCGAAGAGGCCGCCCGTCTGGAGAGGGCAGTATATAAGGTCTATGAGGAGGGCAAGACCCTTACCCGCGACCAAGGAGGAAACGCTTCCACCACCCAGTTCTGCGAGGCGGTCAAGGCGAAGCTATAATGACACCCTGGGTTGGGGCTTAGATGATGAAAAGGGTGATATCTCTCTTTCTGGCGCTACTGCTAGCGGGCGGTCTGCTTCTTGGTGGCTGCCAGCTGGGGGAGAGGCCAACCCTTAACCTTTATGGAATTGACCCGCTCACCCTTGACCCGGCCGTCTCCGGCGAGATGCTCTCCCACGAGTATATATTGCAGATTTTCAGTGGGCTAGTGCGCCTTGATGATAACCTCGAGCCAGCGCCGGATATTGCCAAGAGGTGGGAGATAAGCGCTGACGGCCGAACCTACACTTTCTACCTGCGCAAAGATGCTAAATTTCACGATGGCCGCAAGGTCAAGGCGGAGGATTTTAAGTATTCCTGGGAGCGCGCCTGCGACCCGGCCACCGGCTCGCTCACTGCGGCCACCTACCTGGGGGACATCGTCGGGGTGAGGGAGGTGCTGGCTGGCAAGGCTGAGGAGATCAGCGGGGTCAGGGTGATTGATGATTACACCCTCCAGGTGACCATAGACGCCCCCAAATCCTATTTCCTAGCTAAACTCACCTATCCGGTGGCTTTCGTGGTGGATAGAAATGAGGTGGGGTTAGATAAGGAGTGGTGGCGCCAGCCCAACGGCACTGGCCCCTTCAAGCTGGAAGAGTGGCAGGAGGGGAAACGGCTGGTGCTGGAGAGGAACGCTCATTACTACGGGGAGCGGGCCAAGGTTGATTCGGTGGTCTTTGCGCTGTGGGGTGGGGTGCCCATGAACATGTATGAGACGGGCAAAATTGATGTCGCCGGTGTGGGCCTAAGTTACATTGATAAGGTCACCGATAAAGCTGGCTCCTTCTATCAGGAACTACAGGTAGTGCCGGAGCTGAGCTTCAGCTACATCGGCTTCAATCACACTAGGCCGCCATTTGATGATGTCAATATCCGGCGCGCTTTCAGCCTGGCGATTGATAAGGATAAGCTGGTTTCCTTGGTATTCCGGAACATGATGCAGCGGGCCGATGGCATCCTGCCGCCAGGTATGCCCGGTTTCAATGAAAACCTCTCCGGGCTGAAATTTGATGTGAGCCAAGCGAAGGAGCTCATCCGTGCTTCTAAATACGGGAGCGTGGATAACCTTCCGCCCATCACCATCACTACCATGGGCTGGGGCGGGCTGATTTCTCAAGGGCTGGAGGCGATTATCAACGAGTGGCGGCGCAACCTCGGGGTGGAGGTGAAGGTGAGACAGCTTGAGCCGCAGCGCTTTCTCTACCACCTCAAGGAGGAGAAGGACGAGATGTACTACCTGGGCTGGGTGGCGGACTACCCCCATCCCCAGAATTTCCTGGAGCTCCTCTTCCGTACCGGTGAGGAGAACAATGCTGGGGAGTACAGCAACCCTGAAGTTGATGCCCTGCTGGAGAGGGCTGGGGTGGAGCTAGATTATGAGCGGAGCCTGATGCTTTATCAGGAAGCCGAACAAAAGCTGGTGGATGATGTCGCCTGCATACCTCTATGGTTCGGGCGCAACTATATCTTGGTCAAGCCCTACGTGGAAGGCTATGAGCTGACCCCGATGGGTTACGCCATGCTGAACAAGGTCTCGGTCAGGCCTCACTGAAGCAGGGCGCGCATTTCTCGGGCGCTGAGCTCACGTGTCTTTCCTTCCGGCAGATTGCCCAGAGTGAGGTTCCCCAGGCGAATTCGTTTGAGTGCCAGAACCCGGTGCCCCAGGTGGGCGAACATGCGGCGCACCTGCCGCTTTCTCCCCTCGTGGATGGTGAGGCTGTAGTTGAAGGGTGGGGAGGATTTCACCTCTCTGACTTTGGCCGGGTGGGTTATGCCATCCTCAAGCTCAAGCCCCTGCTCCAGCTGGCGCTTTTCCTCTGGCCTGAGTCTGCCCTCGATGTGAACCAGATATTCCTTCTCGTGCTCAAATTTGGGGTGGGTGAGCTTGTAGGCAAGCTCGCCATCATTGGTCAGCAGTAGTAGACCGGTGGAGTCCTTGTCCAGCCGCCCCACCGGATAGAGCCTTAAACTGCGGTACTTCTCAGGCAAGATATCAGTGACCGTCCTGCGCCCCCTCTCATCGCTCAAGGTGCAGATGATGCCCTTTGGCTTGTGGAGCATAAGGGTGACGATTTGCTTAGGCTCAAGCTCAAGCGGCTTTCCGTCCAGGAAGACACGGTCTGTTTCTGGGTTTACCTGATAGCGAAAGTCAGTAATGATTTGACCGTTGACGGAGACCCTTTCCTGCTTGATGGCCTGCGCCATCTTGCGGCGGGAGCCAAGCCCGGCCCCGGTAAGAATTTTGAGCAGGGATTGTGAGGTCATGACTCTGTGCTCTTGGGGATGATTGGGAAGGTGGCGGAGGGGGTGGGATTCGAACCCACGGTCCTCTTGCGAGGACAACGGTTTTCAAGACCGCCTCCATAGGCCACTCGGACACCCCTCCGTGCTAAAGTTAAGGTTCCTCTCTAATTTATTTTATCACCTTTTCCCCTACAAACGGTTGGAGCACTTCAGGGATGAGGATAGAGCCGTCAGCCTGCTGGTAGTTCTCCATGATGGCAATCATCACTCTGGGCAGGGCTAGGCCAGAGCCGTTTAAAGTGTGGACAAATTGGGGCTTTGAGTCTGGGGTGGGGCGGTAGCGGGTATTGGCTCTGCGGGCCTGGAAATCGGTGCAGTTGGAGCAGGAGCTCACCTCCAGCCATTCTTGGCAACCGGGCGCCCAGACCTCGATATCATAGGACTTGGCTGAGGCAAAGCCTAATTCAGAAGTGTTGAGCAGGGAGACGCGGTAGTGCAGCCCCAGCGCCTGGCAGACTGCTTCAGCGTCTTTCACCATTTTCTCCAGCTCATCATAGGAGGTCTCTGGCTCGGTGAATTTGTAGAGCTCAACCTTGTCAAACTGGTGGCCCCGCTTGATGCCGCGGGTGTCCTTCCCGGCGGATATCTTCTCCCGGCGAAAGCACGCGGTGTAGGCGACGTAGTAAAAGGGCAGTGCTCCCGGCGGGATGATTTCACCGCGGTGGAGATTGGTTAGGGGCACCTCGGCGGTGGGGATGAACCAGAAGTCATCTTCCTCATCATGGTAGAGGTTGTCAGCGAATTTGGGCAGGTTGCCCGAACCTAGCATGCACTCCCGCTTGACCATGAAAGGGAGATAGACTTCCTGATAGCCGTGCTTGGAAGTGTGGAGGTCAACCATGAACCAGATGAGGGCTCGCTGCAGGCGTGCCCCCAGCCCTTTGAGGACATAAAAGCGCGTGCCCGAGAGTTTGACCCCCCGCTCAAAATCAATGATGCCCAGTGATTCCCCCAGCTTCCAGTGGGGGGCGGGGCTGAAGTCAAAGCTCCTCGGCTCTCCCCAGGTGCGCACCACCACATTGTCCTCTTCACTGGTGCCCACGGGAACGCTGGAGTGGGGGATATTGGGTACCTGGAGAAGGAGCTCCTCAAGCTGGCTATCCAGGGATTTCACCTCATCCTCCAGGTCTCTGATCATGGCGCGCAGGTCACGGGCCTCTTCTTTGTCGGCCCTTCTTTGCTGAGCTGCCTCCTTGCGCGTGTGCCGCAGGCTTTCCAGCTCAAGGATCTTCTGGCGGCGCTCGGTATCAAGCTGCAGAATCTCGTCCAGCGGGGCACTCTCCCCGCGCTTTTCTAGAGCCTGCTGCACTAGCTCAGGATTCTCACGGATGAACTTCAGGTCAAGCATAGATTCTCTCCTTAAGGCTTCTCTCTGAGCTGAGGGAACAGGATCACCTCGCGGATGGACTGTTGATTGGTGAGCAGCATCACCAGCCGGTCGATGCCCACACCCAGCCCGCCGGTGGGGGGCATGCCGTATTCCAGCGCCAAGAGATAGTCTTCATCTATGGTCCACCTTTCCTCATCTTCTCCCTGGCGCTCCGCCAGCTGCTCTTCAAAGCGCTCCCTCTGCTGCTTGGGGTCATTGAGCTCGCTGAAGGCGTTGGCGATCTCCATCCCTCCGGCAAAGGCTTCAAAGCGCTCCACCACACGGTCTTCACCAGGCTTGGTCTTGGCCAGCGGGGACATGGAAACCGGGTAGTCCAGAACGAAGGTGGGCTGCACTAGATTGGGCTCAACGAAGGTGGAGATAAGCTCATCAACCAGCCGCGCCCAGTTCTTCCCCGGGTCAACCTCCAGCCCCATTTCCCGCATCTTGGGCCTCATGCGCTCCCTCAAGCCATCTGCGGTGGGGTATTTGACGAAGTCAATGCCGCTGTACTTGATGACGGCGTCGCGCAGGGTGAGGCGTGGCCAAGGTGGAGTGAAGTCTATGGTGTGCTCCCCGTACTGGATCTTGGTGGTGCCCAGCACCTTCTGGCTGACCTCAGCCACCATCTCCTCCAGCATCTGCATCACGTCATTATAGTCGGCGTAGGCCTGGTAGCTTTCCAGCATGGTGAACTCGGGGTTGTGCTTGGTGGAGATGCCCTCGTTGCGGAAGATGCGCCCCAGCTCGTAGACTCTGTCCAGGCCACCCACAATCAGGCGCTTGAGGTGAAGTTCCGGGGCGATGCGTAGATAAAAGTCCTGGTCAAGGGCGTGGTGGTGGGTGACGAAGGGGCGGGCCAGGGCACCTCCGGCGTGCGGCAGCAGTATTGGAGTCTCCACCTCCATAAAGCCACGCGCGTTGAGGAAGCCACGTATGGCGGTGATGATCCGGCTGCGCGTTTTAAAGGTCTCTTGCGTCTCCGGGTTGCTGATTAAGTCCAGGTAGCGCTGCCGATATCTCGTGTCAGTATCACTGAGGCCATGCCACTTTTCCGGCAGGGGCTGCAGTGACTTGGCCAGCAGGGTGAAATTGCTCACACCCACGGTGGGCTCACCGGTCTTGGTGCGGAATAGCTCGCCCTCAGCCCCGATGATGTCACCGATGTCCAGCTCTTTGAGCAGCTCGCCTAGCTTCTCATCAAGGCCATCTGTGTTCTGGAAGAGCAGTTGAATCTTGCCAGAGCCATCACGGAGGTCGGCGAAGGTGCTCTTGCCCATCCGCCTTATCGCCATGATTCGCCCGGCAACACTGACTCTTCCTTCCCTGGTGGAGCCTTCCTCCTTCTGCTTGAGCAGGGCCACCGCTTGCTGAGCCGTATGGCTGCGGGGATAGCGGTGAGGGTAGGGGTCAATGCCATGGGTGCGGAGCCGCTCCAGCTTCTGCTGGCGTTGCTGTGTGATACGCTCTAATCTGGTGGTCATCTCTGCCCTAATGATATAGCAAAAAGACTGAGAGTTCCAGACCCTCAGCCGCTATATTTATTATACGTTATTCCACGTTTGGGGTAAAGCTCACTATATTTTTAATGAGGTTACCCAAAGAGCATAAAAGGTGGGCCTGAAAGCCAGAACTTTAATCAGGTGGTGTTTAGTTTGATTTGTTCCTTGAGCGTATCCAGCCAGGCGGCTGACTTCACCTCCCGTTCCAAGAGGTATTTGAGGTAGCCGCCCATCACCCTTTCCAGCTCCTTGGATAGTTGAGCATCTATCTTCAGCCGACTCACCATGCTGAAATCGCTGTTCTGGAGTAACCGCAGCACCTTCTGGGCGTTGACCGAGAGGGGGTAGCTCGGGGGCTGGCCTGGGCTGCAGTTGGGGCAGAGCATGCCGCCGGTGCTCGGGCAGAAGCAGTTGACCACGGGCTCCAGTGGTTGCTGGCAGGAGACGCATTGGCGAAGCTGCGGCCGGTAGCCCACTTGGTCAAGGAGGTGCAGCTCAAAGTAGCGCAGGGCCAGTTCCTTGTTGCCCATTTGACTCAGCTGCTCCAGCGTCTCAAGTAGTAGCTGGAAGAGGGGATAGTTCTCCACGTTGTCCGCGGTGAACTGGTTGACCAGCTCGGTGATGTAAAGGGCGCAGGAGGTGAGCCATAGGTCGTTCTTCAGTGCCAGAAAGCTGTTTATGGTTTGGCTGCCGATGATGACATCCAGGTTCCGCCCTCGGGCCAGCGAGACCAGACTGTGGGTGAGTAGTTCCAGGTGTCCGGCGAGCTTGCTCTTGGGGCGCCGCACCCCTCTAGCTTTTGCCTGAATCTTGCCCAGATGGGGGGTGAAGAGGGTGAGGATTCTATCCGCCTCCCCCAGCTTGGTTTTCTTGATGATGATGGCTTCGGTTTGATAGGTGCGCGGCTTGGACATTTTGAAAGTTTTACTGGTTGAAATTTAGCTCGCTTGGTGGTCGGTATCCTCTCTTTAGGAGGATATCTCTTTCTTTTAGAAGGCAGGCCCTGTTGTGGAATATGGCTTTCTCAAATTCCCCGTTTTCCCACGCCTTCATGCATAAAAGCCCTTGGTCATGGAACGGGTCTTCATAATTTGGTATGCCCAAACTTCCGACTGCCTCTGACTTCGTTTCGTACTTATATTCTTGTAATTCTCCATCAAAGATAACCTTTCTGCCCAGCTGATGAAAGAGGACACCGCTTTCAAATTCGGTGTTGAAGGCGTAGAAAGGTCTCTCCAGCCGGTCTAAAAGCTGGGCGGTGAGCGCCTTTAGGGTATCGATTGCCTGCGTGCCCTTGGCGCAGAAGACGCGCAGCCCCTTGCCATTGATGAATCCGAAGATAACCTGCTGGATATTGGCGTATTGTCTGGAATCATTGCTGTATTGAGGAATCCGGTTGAATTCTCCCACGGTCTCAATGTCAATGATGGTCCCCTCAAAGTTGGAGGCGGTATCTTCCTTGTATCTTATTATCTCGCCCATTATTCTCTGTTGAGTGCCGTTTAATTTAAGAGGGTGGGAGGTTGCTAGCGACGGTTTGGCCTAAAACTCCTGCCGGCCCTCGATGGCGCGGGTGAGGGTGATGTCATCGGCATATTCCAGCTCAGTGCCGAAGGGCAGCCCCCGGGCGAGGCGGGTGACCTTGATGCCGAGGGGTGAGATCAGGCGGCTTAGATACATGGCGGTTTGCTCCCCCTCAAGGTTGGGGTTGGTGGCCAGAATGACCTCTTTCACCGAGCCGTCCTCAAGGCGCCGGAGCAGCTCTCTGATTCTGATGTCTTCACTGCCCACCCCCTCGGTGGGGGAAATGGCACCGTGGAGCACGTGGTACAGCCCGCGGTAAATCCCGGTATGCTCCAGGGCCAGAATGTCCTGGGGCTGCTCCACGATGCAGATCTGGCTGCGGTCGCGCTGGTCACTGCGGCAGATGGGGCAGGGGTCAGACTCGGTAACATTGAAGCAGATGGAGCACAGGGTGATTTTCTGCTTAAGTGAAAGGATGGCCTCCGCTAGGAGCTTGCTCTGCTCCTCGGGGGCGCGCAGCAGGTGGAAGGCGAGCCGCTGGGCGCTTTTGGGGCCGATGCCCGGCAGCTTGCTCAGTTCCTCAATGAGCCTATTGATGGCTTGAGCCGCGGGGATGGGATTCTGCTCCAAGGCTGGCTCTCCTTAAGTTAGTCCGGGGATTTTCAGGCCCCCGGTCAGCCCTCCAAGGTGCTGCGCGGCCGCCTCCTGGGACTTGGCGATGGCTTCATTTACTGCCGTTAGCACCAGGTCCTCCAGCAGCTCGATATCCTCCGGGTTTACCACCTCTGGCGATATCTTGACCGATTGGATTTTCTGCTGCCCGTTAACGGTAACCGTAACCGCGCCTCCCCCCGAGCTGGCCTCTATGGTGAGGTTGCTCAGCTCCTCTTGAGCTTTGGCCAGCTGCGCCTGGAGTTTCTGGGCCTGCTGCATGATAAACTTGTTCATTTCTCCTCCACGTCATCGATAATCTGGGCGCCGATTTTGAGGGCTTCCTCGATGAGGTGATTATCCTCCGGCTCATAAACGCAGCGCACGCGCAAGCTGCGCCCCAAGAAGCTACTGATGATTTTCTCGGCGACCTGCTGGTTATCCGGCTTCTCCATGTTCTCCTTGTGCAGGGGGAACTTGAAGGAGAGGATGATGGTGTTCTTCTCAATCGCCTTGGGCTTGGCGCTGCGGAGCAGGGCAGCGGCGGGGGTGCGGCCCATGTTGTCTGGGGCTTGCCTGATGAATTGCCTCCAGTTTGCCCGCAGGTGCTCAATCTCAGCATCCTTCCCCGGCGGGGGAGCGGTTTCGGCGGCTGCCGGTGTGGGCGTGGCCGATGCTGCCGTCATAGCTGGCGTGGGCTCTGGCTTTGACTCAGGCTTTGGTTCTGGTTCTTCCGATATAGGTTGTTCTGGTGGTGTCACCGGTGGGGGAGCGGTCTTTGCCGGTGGGCGGGCTTTATACTCGGCTCTTTCCATCTTTTCTGCCTTGCTCGGAGGGGCTTCTTCGGCCGAGGACAAGGCACAGTCAACCAGGGCTAGTTCTAGAGGTAAGGTGGCCTGGTGGTCATAGCCAATCTCCAGCTGGCCGAAAAGCTTGACCGCCTTCAGTATCTGAGGCAGGCTAGCCTTGGCCGCCAGTTCCTTCAGTTCGGCGATGTCCTCGGCGGGCAGGTCCACGGCTTCGGCAGAGCCGGTTTTGACCAGGAGCAGCCCCCGCAGATATTCCACCAGCTCTCGGTTGAACTGGCGTAAATCCAGACCATCGCTGCTCACGCTGTTTACCGTGGCCATCCCGGCGGAGACATCGTGGTTGATGATATGCCGGACCAGCTCTTTGGCTCGGGAGTCACCGGTGATTCCCAGGATGGTCTGCACCTGCTTGAGCTCAATCTCGGTGCCATAGTAGGTGGACAGCTGCTCCAGCAGATTTTCGGCATCGCGCAGGCTGCCGGTGGCCGCCCTGGCGATAAGCCGCAATCCTTCTGGCTCAATGTGGATGCCCTCCGTGTGGCAGATTTGGCTGAGCTTGGTCACCACGTCGGCCTGGGAGATGCGGCGGAAGTCAAAGCGCTGGCAGCGTGAGAGGATGGTGGGCAGAACCTTATGGGCCTCGGTGGTGGCCAGAATGAAGATGACGTGTGGTGGCGGTTCTTCCAGCGTCTTGAGCAGGGCATTGGAGGCTTCCTTGGTGAGCATGTGAACTTCATCAATGATGTAAACCTTGCGGCGGGCTTCGCTGGGGGCGTAATTCACCTTTTCTCGGAGGTCTCGGATCTCGTCAATGCCGCGGTTGCTGGCGGCATCAACCTCGATGACGTCCAGGGCTCTGCCCTCGGTGATTGCCTGGCACATGGAGCAGGAGTTGCATGGCTCCCCTTTGCCATCGTTGGAGAGGCAATTTACTGCCTTGGCTAGGATGCGCCCCGTGCTGGTCTTGCCGGTGCCGCGGGGGCCGCAGAAAAGATAGGCGTGGGAGATATGACCGCTGGTCAGGGCATTGCGCAGTGTCTGGGTTACCTGCTCCTGGCCGACCACTTCAGCCAGGGTTTGCGGACGCCACCGACGATAAAACACCTGAGCCGTCATTATTCCTTATTATAACCCATATGTGGTGCCGTTTCTAGGAGAAACTACACTCCGGCATAAAAAACCAGCTTTACCTGAACACCCTGATTCAAGTAAAGCTGGCTTGAGATAGCCTATTTGTTTATTTGGTTACAGCAGCGAGGGAATCTCCTTTGAGGCCTCTTCGATCGCCCTGAGTTTGCTCTCCGTGCTCTCCTGTCTCCTCTTGAACTCGGGGATGAGGCTGGTTGACTTGGAATAGTAATACCTCACCTTTTCCACGTCGCTCAGTTCGGAGAGGATGACGGTGACGTCAAGCACGCCCCTTTCCCGAGGATAATCGCCGTTCCTGATGAGGGCCTCCGGGGCGATATCCCGCATGTAATCTCCGAGCGCCTTGACCAGGTCCATGTTCATCTCCTTGCTCGGCGCGGAGATGAGGTATAAGGCGCGCTTTGAGTCTATCGGGTTGCACTTGAGCGAGAGCTCGCTTATGGCTTCATCCATAGCCTGGATGCCTTTCAGGGTTTCGTCACTCTTGTCTCGGAAGCTGCGCCCCCCCTCACGGCGGAACCGGAACAGCGGAATCTCCGATTTGCCGTAGCCGATCACTGTCCAGCCAACCAAGGTCTGGATGATGTCACCGGCATCGAGCACCTTTGAGGCGATGTACTTCGCCTTCTTCTCCTCGCCGGCACAGAGCAGATTGTAGAAGGGCTCGGCGATCATGGCGTTGATTTTGGCCAGATTACCCTTGATTGAGGCATCTTTGCGCACGAACCTTTGGTTATCCACCAGGAAGACGGCGTCAGCCACCGAGTAGGCGGATTTGAGGCAGGTGGCGGTGTTGTAGATGGTCCTGTCCTCGGTGCTCTCCTCGTGCTCAAAGGGGAGGACGATGAGATTATAGACCGGTTTATCGGCGTAGCGCTCTTTGATGTGCTGGGTCATCACGGCGATTGACCCGGAACCAGTGCCACCAGCGGCGCTGGCGATGAAGAGGAAAGCATCTGTTTCAAAGAAACGCTTGGTTTGCCGTATGGCATCGATGACCTTGTCGCTGTCCTCCTTGGCGATCTCAGCCCCCAGCTCGTTGATTTTGCCCACGCCGTGGCCACCGGTCTTGCGGCTTCCGATGAGGATGCGGTGCTGGTAGCCCTTTTTGATATGGCTCAGGCCACTTAGGTCAGCGGCATCGGTGTTGACGGCGTAGGTACCGGTGATTATCTCAATGCCGCGCTGGCTGCGCGCCCTTTTATTCAGCTTGGCGAACTCATCAGCGATTCGGCCGCCACATTGCCCAAAACCGACGACGACTAGTTTCATTTCCCACCTCAGTAAATTTAAGTTTTGCCGATTTGAGTTAGAGTTTGGTTAATTTAAGCATACTTGTGAGGGGATGTCAATTATTTTATCAGGCTGGGCCGAGCATTGTCTATAGTAACATCGTCCCTGGTAATAAGGTATCTTGGTCTTTCAGGCCGCTTGAAGGCCAATTCGGCCACTGGTGGTAAAAGGGGCTTTGAGGTTATTGAAAAACGAAACAACCTATATTAGAATTGACTTAAAGTAATCTTGGGTGCTGGGTGATGGCGAGAGAGATACCCCACGAGCTATTGGATGATGCCGGGCATATTATTGGCGAATTTGAGAAAGCGGTTGCCAGGGCGGAGCAGTTAAGCCGGGCGGCGCGGGAGGCGGCCGAGGCGTCAACCAGGGCGGCCCAAGAGGCGATAAAGCGGGCCGAGGAGATAAGCCGTGAGGCCAAGGAGGCGGCGGAGGCATCGGCCAAGGCGGCCGAGGAGGCGGTAAAGCGGGCCGAAGAGGTGAGCCGCCAGGCCAAGGAGGCGGCGGAGGCGTCAATCAAAGCGGCCGAGGAGGCGATAAGCCGGGCTGAGGCATCAGCCAAAACCCCCAAGGAAGCATCCAAAGCCATAACCCGTGCCTTCCAGGAGGCGATAAAGCGAGCCGAGGAGATAAGCCGGGAGGCCATGGAGGCGGCTGAGGCATCTTTTGTCGCCTCGCAGGAGGGGCTAAACCGGGTCAGTGAGATAAGCAATGAGGCCAAGGAGGTGGCGGAGGCATCGGCCAAGGCAGCCCAGAAGGAGATAGAGAAGGCTGAGGAGGCGGGCCGGACAGCCAAGGAGGCGGCGGAGGCCTCAGTCAAGATGGCACGTGAGGCGGCTCACAAGGCGGAGAAGGTGAGTCGGGAGGCCAAAGAGGCGGCCGAGGCATCAATCAGGGAGGCGAGTGACGCTGCCACTAGAGCCGAGCGGGCGAGCAAATCAACCATGGAGATGGCGGAGGCATCGGCCAAGGCGGCTCAGGAAGTGGCCCTGAGAGCGGAGAAGGTGAGCCGAGAGGCCCAGGGGCTGGCAGAGACCTCGCTCAAGACCTCTCGGGAAGCGATGAGCCGAGTGGAGGTGATCGGCAGGGAGACCAAGACCACCGCAGAATCGAGTGCCAAAGCTGCCAAGGAGGCGGCGGAGGCGGCGATGAAGGCCTCCCGAGAGGCGGCGGCCGCGGCCACCAAAGCATCTCAGGAAGCGATAGGCCGGGCTGAGGAAATAAGCGCCGAGACTAAGAAAGCTGCTGAAGCCTCGAGGCGAGCCGCGGAAGAGGCTATCGAGAGGGCGATAAAGACCTCCCAAGAGGCAGCCCAGGCCTCAACCCGTTCCTCGCAGGAGGCGATAGGCCGGGCCGAGGCCATAAGCAGCGAGGTGAAGGAGGCGACCGAGGCCCTCGCCAGGGCCTTTGAGGAGGCGATCAAGCGGGTTGAGGAGATAAGCCGGCAGGCGATGGAGGCTGCGGAGACCTCAGTAAGAACCACGCAGGAGACCGCGGAGGCCTCCATCCGAGCTTCTCAAGAGGCGATAAGCCGGATTGAGGCGATAAGCCGTGAGGCCAAGGAGACTGCGGAGACTTCAGCCAAGGCGGCTGAGGAGGCGGCGGAGGCGGCGATAAAAGCTGCCCAGGAGATGGCGGAAGCATCATCCAAGGCGGCTCAGGAGGCGATAAGCCGCGCTGAAGAGATAAGCCGTGAGGCTAGAGAAATGGCCGAGGCCTCCGCCCAGATGGCCAAAGAGGCCATCGAGGAGGCGGTGAGGGTGGCCAAGGAGGCGGGTGAGGCGTCAACCCGAGCTTCTCAGGAAGCCATCAGCCGGGCTGAGGAAATCGGCAGAACGGCCAAGGAAACGGCCGAGGCCTCGGTGAGAGCGGTCAAGGAGGCGACCAAGCTGGCCACCAGAGCGGCCAAGGAGGCGGCCGAGACCTCAGCCAAGGCCTTTGAGGAGGCGATAAGTCGGGCCGAGGCAATAACCCAGAAGACCAGGGAGGCTACGGAGATGTCGGCGAGGGCGGCCCGAGAGGCTGCCGAGATGACGGTGAAGGCGGCCAAGGAGGCCACCGAGGCCACGACGCGCGTGGCCCGGGAGGCGGCTCAAGCGTCAATAAAGGCTTTTGAGGAGGCGATAAATCGGGCTGAGGTGAGTGGCCGGATGGCCAGAGAGGCGGCGGAGGCCTCGCTGAGGGCTTTTGAGAAGGCGATAGGTGTGACCGGAGGGATAGGTGAGGAGGCGGAGGAGGCAGTTGCTGAGCCGGCCGAGGAGACAACTGAGGCCTCACTGAGGGCCTTTGCCGAGGCGATAGGCAAGCCCGAGGTGACCAGTAAGAAAGCGAAGCCGAAGGCTGAGGAAGCGGCTATAGATAGGCAGACAATCGAGGCGCGTTTGGATTTTCTGGCCAGGATGTACGAGGCCAAGAGGTCCAAGCCAGCCGGAGAGGAGAGAGGAGCCGAAGATAGGGATGATGCCGAAGAGTAGCCAAGGTACATCTGAATATAGGGCAAGGATACCAGTAAAACTTTAGCAGGAGGTACTCGATGCCGAATCCAAAGGAGCCAAAAAAAGTAGGTGAGGAAGTTGAGGAGGTGGCGGGGCAATCGCTTGAAGAAGTTCAGGAGCAGGTTGAGCAGGCCAGCAAGGAGGCCGAAGAGCAGGCGGTGAAGCCTCTTGATGAGGTTCTGGGGCAGGCCGAGAGAGCCTATGCGGCCTATATTGAGGCTCAACGGCAGGTGGCCAATGCCTATCGGCTGAACGAGCAGCAGATAGCCAGGGCCTTTCGCCGGGCGGAGCAGCAGGCCAAGGAGGCTTGCGATGAGAGCATAAGGCAGGCCTTGGCGGCCCGCGATGCGGCCATAGAGGAGGCGATGAGGGCCAGGGAAGAGGCCATCGCTCAGGCAGAGAAGGCTTTTCGGAAAGCGAGGGAGCGGGCGGAGCAGGCTTGCCAGGCAAGTATAGAGGAAGCCAAGAAGAGGCGGGAAGAGGCGATAGAGCAGGCATGGCGGCTTCGGGAGGAGACGATGGAGCAGGCCTGGAATATCTACGCCAAGCTCTCAAGATAAGACGGAGAAACAGTGCTTTGAGAGTACCTCTCTAAAGTTGAGCGGGTTATCCCTTGGCTGGCTAGAGCAAGGAGGGTATGTCTTTGAGGGTGACCTCAATTCCTTTGTACTTGCTTTCAATACCCTCCTGCCTTCTCTTGAGGGCGGCGATGAGGCTGAGCGTTTTGGTGAAGTAATTCCTCACCTTTTCCACGTCGCTGAGTTCGGAGAGGATGACGGTAATGTCCAGTTGACCTCTTTCCCGTGGGTAATCGCCGCTTCGGATCACCGCCTCCGGGGCCAGAGTCTTAAGATAGGTGCTGAGTTCCTTGATCAGGTCCACATTCATCTCCTTGGGCGGTGCTGAAACAAGATATAGGGCCCGCTTTGAATCCACAGGGTTGCACTTGAGGGATAGGCCGCTTATGGCTTCATCCATGGCCTGTATCCCCTTCTGGGCCTCGGAGGCCTTGTTGCGAAAATCGCGCGCCCGGCCGAAGAGCTGCCGGGTAAGTGAGATTGGCTGTTTGCCATAGCCGATCACTGTCCATCCGGCCAAGGTCTGGATGATATCACCGGCATCGAGTATCTTGGCCCCGATGTATTTGTGCTTCTTCTCCTCGCCGGCGCAGAGCAGGTTGTAGAAGGGCTCGGTGATCATGGCGTTGATTTTGGCCAGATTGGCCCTGATCGAGGCGTCCTTCATTACGTACCTCTGGTTATCCACCAGAAAGATGGCATCGGCCACGAGATAGGTGGACTTGAGGCAGGTGGCCGCGTTGTAGATGGTCCTCTCTTCGGTGGTTTCCTCGTGCTCAAAGGGAAGGACAATGAGAGTATAAACTGGCTTATCTACATAGCGCTCTTTGATGTACTGGGTTATCACCGGGAGGGAGCCAGAGCCAGTGCCCCCAGCCGCCCCGGCGACGAGCAGGAAAGCATCGGCCTCGGGGAAGCGCTTGCTGGCTCGGATGGTCTCAATGACCTTATCGCCATCTTCCCGGGCGATCTCAGCCCCCAGTTCGTTGATTTTGCCCACACCATGGCCACCAGTCTTGCGTCCACCGATGAGGATGCGGTGCTGGTAGTCAGGCCTAATACCGGTGAGCCCGCTTAAGTCAGCCACATCGGTGTTGACGGCGAAGGCACCAGCGATGATGTCAATGCCACGCTGGGCACGCGCTTTTCGGTTGAGCCGGGCGAACTCATCAGCAATCCGGCCACCGCACTGCCCGAAGCCAACAACGATTAATTTCATCTCTTACCCTAATGCTGTGATGGTGTTATTTTAGGCATCCTCGCCCGCCAATGTCAATTCTCGCCGGGCGGTGATATCTGGGATAGCAGGAAGAAACTGGCTGGGCCTCTGCTTTATGGGCGGAAAGTCACCCCGGCGAAAGTAACCTCATGACCTCGCTGGCATCAGACGGGGAAGTTGCTGCTTATTTTATAAACCCTTGTCAGCGATGTAAGCGGCCAGGTCAGCCAGGCGGCAGCTGTAGCCCCACTCATTGTCATACCAGGCCAGGATTTTGACCATATTGCCGGCGATGACCATGGTGCTGGGGGCATCAACGATGGAGCTATTGGGGTTGCCGATGAAGTCAGAGCTGACCAGTGGCTCCTCGCAATAGGCCAGGATGCCCTTGAGAGTCCCCTCGGCGGCGGCTTTAAAGGCTTGGTTGACCTCTTCTACGGTGACATCTTTGGCCAGCTCGGCAACAAAGTCAATGACTGAGACGGTGACCACCGGTACCCGGAAGGCCAGCCCGTGAAGTTTGCCCTTGAGTTCCGGTATGACCACGGTTACCGCGGTGGCGGCACCGGTAGTAGTCGGGATGATATTGGTGGCCGCAGCGCGAGCGCGGCGCAGGTCTTTGTGGAACATATCCTGGATTCTCTGGTCATTGGTATAGGCGTGAATGGTGGTCATCAGACCCTTGTTTACCCCAAAGTTCTCATGCAATACCTTGACTATTGGGGCGATGCCGTTGGTGGTGCAGGAGGCATTGGAGATAACCTTATGCTGGGCGGGGTCATATCTATCCTCATTGACGCCAAGGACAAGGGTAACATCCTCATTTTTGGCTGGGGCGGAGATGAGCACTTTCTTGGCTCCACCCTGGAGATGCGCGGCTGCCTTGGTGGCATCAGTAAATAGCCCGGTTGACTCGATGACGATGTCCACCTCGTAATCTCGCCAGGGGATATTGGCCGGGTCACGCTCGGAGAGGACTTTTACCCGTTTACCGTCAATGATGATGGCGTCCTCGCCGGCCTCCACCTTGCCGGGGTAGGGGCCATAGGTGCTATCCCATTTCAGGAGGTGGGCATTGGTCCTGGTATCGGTGAGGTCATTCACCGCTACCACTTCCAGTTTATCTTTCTGGCGCTGGTTGATGGCGCGGAAAGTTATCCTGCCGATGCGTCCGAAGCCATTAATGCCGATCTTGGTCGTCATTGTGCTCCTCCTTGGTAGTTTTCCGCTCTTCTTAAGGCAGTATAACACTGCTGGCCTGGGCTGTCTATTTCGGCCTCAGCTTGGGGAATGCCTGAGTTGCGGCAAAGCGGCCGCGCTTATCCAGCTCCTCCTCAATGCGCAGGAGACGGTTGTATTTGGCGGTGCGTTCCGAGCGGCAGGGTGCACCGGCCTTGATTTGCCCGGTGTTCAGCCCAACGGCCAGGTCAGCGATGGTGGTATCTTCCGTCTCGCCGGAGCGGTGGCTGACGATGGCGGTCCAGCCTGCCTGCTGGGCCATCCTGATGGCGGCGATGGTCTCGGTAAGGGTGCCGATTTGATTGAGTTTGATGAGAATGGAGTTGGAGGCCTTTAAGCTAATGCCCCGGCGGAGGCGGTCAACGTTGGTGGTGTAAAGGTCATCACCGACCAGCTGGATTTTCTCGCCCAGCTTTTCGGTGAGGAGCCGCCAGCCGTCCCAGTCATCCTCGGCCATGCCATCCTCGATGCTGATTAAGGGGTAGCTGGCCGCCCACTTGACATAATAATCAACCATCTCCGCGGAGGTCAGGGTGATGCCGTCCCGCTGGAGCAGGTAGCGGCCATTCTCATAAAATTCGCTGGCGGCGGGGTCCAGGGCGATGAAGCAGTCTTTTCCGGGCTGGTAGCCGGCTTTTTCAATCGCGGCCAGAACAGCCTCAATCGCTGCTTGGTTGGAGGGGAGCGTTGGGGCAAAGCCTCCCTCATCGCCAACGTTGGTGCTCAATCCTCTGTCTTTGAGCACCTTTTTTAATGCCTGGTAGACCTCGGCCCCCATCTGCAGGGAATGCCGGAAGCTCTGGGCCCCGGCTGGCACCACCATGAACTCCTGAAAATCGGTGGAATCGGCGGCGTGCTTACCGCCATTTAAGATGTTCATTAGCGGCACTGGTAAAGTGTAGCTCTCGGCATTGCCCAGATAGTGGTAAAGGGGCATATCAAGCAACCTGGCGGCGGCGTGGGCGACCGCCAGCGATGTTCCCAGGATGGCGTTGGCTCCCAGGCGCGATTTGTTCTCGGTGCCGTCAAGCTGGATTAACTTGCGGTCAATGGCTTTCTGGTCGGTGGCGGGCATCCCGCTGATAGCCTCGGCGATGGCTCCGTCCACGTGATTTACCGCCTGAAGTACGCCCAGGCCGTTAAAGCGCTTTTTATCCCCATCGCGCAGCTCCACCGCTTCATATTTGCCGGTGCTGGCTCCGGAGGGTACCGCCGCCCGGCCGGTGCTGCCATCAGATAGCGTCACCTCAACCTCCAGCGTCGGGTTGCCTCTGGAGTCCAGGATTTCTCTCGCTTTTACCTTGTCAATATTGGCCATTTCCCCCTCCGTAATCTTCAAATCAGGCTGAGCGCTTTGTTTACTGCTTGAGTGGGGCTTTCAGCTGGGATGATTGAAATATCTGGCTGGTTATTTCGGGAGAGCGCCCAGGTGTTCAGGCCAATCACCGGGATGCCATTGCGCAGGGCATGGCCTATCTCAGAGAGGGTGCCGTAGCCGCCGCCAATGGCGATAACCGCCTGGGCTGACTTGACCACCACCACGTTCCTGGCCTCACCCAGGCTGGTGACTATGGGGAATTGCACATAGGGGTTGGCCGTCTCACGGCTGGCCCCGGGGAGGATGCCGATGGTTATCCCGCCCTCTGAGGCCGCCCCTCGGCAGGCAGCTTCCATGATGCCACCCAGCCCGCCGCATATCAGAACGGCGCCTTGCCTGGCCAGCTCACGCCCCACCTCTTCTGCCAGCTCAGCTTCCTGTGGCGAGCATTCACTGCCACCGATGACGGCGATAAACTTCTTTTCGTCTCTCATCTCGGGTATATTTGGGTTAAAATTATAGCATTTAAAGTGGAACCATGACAAAGGGAGGTGGTGTGGGATTACCTTATCAGGTAGTTCACCGCCAGGAGAACAAGCCCGATGACAAACAGAGCGGTGGAGAAACGAAAAACGTGAGGCACAAACCATTTGGGGTAAAACATATCGGTGACTGAGCCTTTTTCGTCGCCGTATTTCCGGGCGAGGTTGGTAAGCGGGCATTCCCAGTGATTGAAAATCAGCACCAGGCCTTCAGCGAGAACCACCCCGATGGCGAGGAACACCGTCCAGTGGTAATTGCGGATAATGCCGCTGAGCAGGATGTAGACGATGCAGGATGACATAAAAATGAAGATCGCGGTGTGGACTACTTTGATGAGAAACAGTCTTCTGGACATGCTGCCAAAGCTCGCTTGGAGGGGCTTTGGTTGCCCCAGTTTGTTTTTGTGCTCAAATTTTACCATAAATGGGAGGGTATCTGGAGGGGCTAGTTATATTTATTCATGGCCGCGCTCAAACCTTCATTGAGCAGGCAGAGGATGGCTTGCGCCACCTTGGCGGTGACCTGAGCCAGCGTTTTCTCCTCCTCAGGGGTGAAATCGCTGAGCACGTAGTTGACTACCTCTGCCTCCTTGTCTGGGCCTTGGGTGAGGGGGCGACCGATGCCCACCCGAATGCGGATGAAGTCAGCGCTTCCCAGATGAGTGATGATGGAGTCAACGCCTCTGTGGCCGGCGGAGCTGCCATCCTGGCGGATGCGGATTTTGCCCAAGGGAAGGTCAAGGTCATCATGGATAACGATGAGGTCATCCAGGCTGACGTTGAACTTTCTCACCAAGCGGCTCACCGACTCTCCGCTCAAGTTCATGCCGGTCTGGGGCCGGGCCAGTATCACTTTGCTCCCGGCGATCTCGCCCAGGCCAGTTCGGGCCTGAGCTTGCTTCTGGTCAAAGCGGATGCCCTGCGTCTTGGCGAAGTGGCTTAAGCACATAAAGCCAACGTTATGGCGGTTGTGGGCGTAAATTCGTCCTGGGTTACCCAAGCCAACGATTAATCTCATGGAGGCTCTTCTTTCAGGCACCATTCCTCGTTTTTGTGGCTTCCTCAAGCAGCTTCAGGAATTCCTCTTCATTCAGTATTTTGGTGCCCAGTTGCTGCGCCTTGGCCAGCTTGGAGCCGGGGTCAGCCCCCACCACTAGGTAGGTGGTTTTCTTGCTGACACTGCTCGAGGTGCTGCCCCCGAGGGCCTTTATCCTTTCCTCGGCCTCGTGTCTGGGGAAGCTAGCCAGGGTGCCGGTGAGGACAAACTCCTTGCCGGATAGAGGCAGCGTTTCTGGCTTGGCGGCGGCTTCTTCCTCCAGCCGGACTCCAGCCTCTTTCAGCTTTCTGATGATATTGCGGTTGGCCTCCTCTCGGAAGAAGGCGATGATGCTATCGGCGATCTTGGGCCCGATGGTGGGGATGGACATGAGTTGCTCTCTTGAGGCATTGGCCAGAGCCTCAAGGCTGTGGAATTCACTAGCCAAGATTTCCGCCGTCTCCTCCCCGATGTGGCGTATGCCCAGGGCGAAGATGAGCCTGGCCAGTGGCCGCTCCTTGCTGTTTTCAATGGCACTCAGCAGGTTGCTCACGCTTTTTTCTGCCATCTTCTCCAGACTGAGGAGCTTGTCTTTCTTATCCTTGAGGTAGTAAAGGTCAGCCGGGTCTCTGACCAGCCCCTGCGCAAAGAGGGTGGCGCTCAAACTCTCCCCGATGCCCCTGATGTCCATAGCCCCCCGGGAGACGAAGTGCTCCAGTCTCTGCTGCGCCTGGGCGGGGCAGGTGGCGTTGGAGCAGTAATACATCACCTCGCCCTCGGGTTGGATGATCTCACCCCCGCACACTGGGCATGCCGGGCGCCCTTTGCTCGGGTCAAACACCTTCTCCAGGAGTTTGAATTCCTTCTCCTGCCCGGTGCGCTTGCTTTTCACTGGGCCCACCACCTCTGGGATGACTTCCCCGGCACGCTGGACGATGACGGTATCACCGATGCGAATATCCTTGCGCCTGATGTCATCCTCGTTGTGGAGGGCAGCCTGTCTGATGGTCACCCCGCCCACGGTTACCGGCTCCAGGATGGCGTAGGGGTTGAGGGTGCCGGTTCTGCCCACGCTGATGCCGATGTCAACTAGGCGGGTGGTGCCCTGGGTGGCGGGGAACTTGTAGGCGATGGCCCACCTCGGCTCATGGCCGACGTCTCCCAGTCGCGCCTGCAACTCAAGCTGGTTTACTTTGACCACAACGCCGTCAACTTCATACTGGAGGTTTTCTCTCCTTTCCACCCAGGTCTGGTGATACTCCTCAACTTCTTCAATGCTCTTCAGCAGGCGGTTGTTGGGGTTTACCTTGAAGCCGAGGGACTTGAGGTATTCCAGAGTTTCCCAGTGGGTGGGTGGGATTGGCTTGCCCTCGGCATAGCCGAGCATGTAGATGTAAATATCCAGGGGGCGTTTGGCGGTGATGCGTGGGTCAAGCTGGCGCACCGAGCCGGCGGCGGCATTTCTGGGGTTGGCAAAGAGGGGCAGCCCCTCCTCCGCCCGCTCACGGTTCAGCTTGTGGAAGCCGTCTTTGGGCAGAAAGACCTCCCCCCGCACCTCAAAGCGGGGTGGGGCATCTTTGGGCACAGAAAGTGGTATGCTTCTGATGGTGCGCAGGTTCTGGGTGATATCTTCACCGCGGAAGCCATCGCCACGGGTTGCCCCAGTGGTGAATAGACCGTCTACGTAAGTTAAGGCCACCGCCAGTCCATCAACTTTAAGCTCGCCGACGAAATCAAAATCCGATGTGCCCAGTAGCTTCACCGTGCGGCTGTGCCAGGCGAGCAGTTCCTCTTTGGAGAAGGCATTGCCCAAGGAGAGCAGGGGCAGAGGATGTTCCACGACGCCGAAAGCCTCCACCGGCGCCGCCCCCACCCGCTGGGTGGGGGAATCTGGGGTGACAAATTGAGGGTATTGCTCCTCCAGTTGCTTGAGCTCCCGCATCAGCGCGTCATATTCGGCATCGCTGATTTCGGGGCTGTCCAGCACGTAGTACCGGTAGTTGTGATAGTTGATCTGCTCCCTTAACTCGTCGATTCTCTTTTTGATTTCCTCGAGGTCTGCCATTTTTAAGCGCTTCCTTTGAGGCTGTTTTCCTAGTTAAAAGTATAGCACAGCCGGTAAGGGGGCAAAAGATGAAGGGCAGACTTGTCCTTTAGCTTAAGTGGGAGACGTCATTTAAGAGGTTCAGTATGGCTCCCTGGGGATAGGTCTCCAGTATGCTCAGTGAAGCCAGGTCAGTGCGCAGCTGCCGCCAGTGCTCAAGCTCTATCCCCAGCAGATGGCAGATGAGCAGCCGCAGTATGCCGCTATGGGCGACGATGAGTATCGTCTCCTCTGGGGCGTGCTTCTCAAGGCGGCTTAGGAACTTGGTCACCCGGTTATTGAGGTCGCCAATGCTCTCACCACCGGGAAACTGAAAAGTGAGGTCCCGGGTGGGCCACGCCCGGGCCAACTCCGGGTAGCGCTGGCTTATCTCTTGGAAGGTCAGCCCCTCAACTTGGCCGAAGTTGATCTCTTTTAGCTCAGGACAGATGGTAACTTGGGCCTGGTGGCGGGAGGCGATGATTTCGGCGGTGGCTGAGGCCCGCCGGAGCTCGCTGGTATAAATGGCGTCAATCTTCTCGGCCTCAAGACGGTCACGCAACTGCTCCGCCTGCTTTATCCCCAGGGCGCTCAGCTCAATATCAGTGTGCCCCCACAGTCTCTCGGCGCTATTTCCCTTGGTGTTGCCGTGTCTTACCAGAAGTAGCCTGGACATATTTCTCCTTGGTGGTCTAATTTAGCGGGGAGAGGGAGAAAAGTCAAGGTGGTATTGCCCGAGGCCGCTTTTGCGCTTCAAGCCGAACACCTCAGAGAAGGCGTTGAGCAGGTTTGGGATGATGGCCTCAACCTCTACTGGATAGCCCAGTAGTTTTGAGATTGAGGTCATTACCGGCCCATCAAGGCCGCAGGGCTTGATGTATTCAAAATAGCCTAAATCGGGACTCACGTTGAGGGCGAAGCCATGCGTGGTGATATGGTGGCTAACGTGTATCCCGATGGAGCAAATCTTATGCTCGCCTGCCCAGACGCCGCCGGGATGTTCTGCCACCCGATGGCCTCGGATGCCAAAGCCGAGCAGCAACTTGATGATGACCTCCTCCAGTTTCCCGATATATTGGCGCACCCCCAGGCCATTTTCTTTGAGATTTAGAATGGGATAGCCAACGAGCTGCCCTGGGCCGTGATAGGTGACACCGCCGCCGCGATTGGTGGGGAAGACGGCTGCTTCCCTGGGAATATTGATGATATCCGCTTTGCCCCGGAACCGCCCGATGGTGAAGGTGGGTGGGTGCTGGAGGAGCAGGAGGACATCGGGAATTTCGTCCTCAGCTCTCGCCTGGGCCAATCTTTCTTGGAGCTTCAGGGCAGGCTGGTATGGGATGATTCCCAGGTAGTCAGCAAGATATACCCTCTGTTTGGTGAGCACATTCTCAGTGTGGCTCATGATAGCTCCCAGCGAAGGTCCGGCTTGCGGGCGGCGGCAGCCTCGTCCAGCCGTGCTACCGGAGTGTTATGGGGGGCGGTGCGCAGTATCTCTGGATTTTCCTCCGCCTCCCTGGCGATTTCCCGCATGGCGCTGATGAAGGCATCCAGCGTCTCCTTGCTCTCAGTCTCAGTGGGCTCGATCATAAGTGCTTCCTCAACCACCAGGGGGAAATAGATGGTGGGGGGATGAAAGCCGTAATCAAGCAGCCGTTTGGCGATGTCCCAGGTCCTGACCCCCTTGGCTTTCTGCCGTTTTCCAGAGAAGACCACCTCGTGCATGCAGGTGCGGTCATAGGGGAGGTGATAGTAAGCTTTCAGCTTCTCCTTGAGGTAGTTGGCATTTATCACCGCGTTCTCACTGATTGCTTTCAGCCCCTCCGCGCCGAGGGAGCGAAGATAGGCATAAGCCTTGACCATGACACCGAAGTTCCCGTAGGCGGCTCCCAGGCTGCCTATGGATTTGGCCGGTGAGGTGAAAGTATAACCTTTATCATTCTTGACTACCAAAGGTGAGGGTAAAAAGTCCGCCAGGTTTGATTTGACGCAGAGAGGGCCTGAGCCTGGCCCACCACCTCCGTGGGGGGTGCTGAAGGTTTTGTGCAGGTTCAGCTGCACGCAGTCAAAGCCGAGGTCACCAAATTTCACCTTCCCCAGCAGGGAGTTCAAGTTAGCTCCGTCACCGTAGAGGAGCCCCCCTCTTTCGTGGACGAGCTGGCTTATCTGGGCGATGTGGGGGTCAAATAAGCCCAAAGTGGTGGGCATGGTCAGGGTCAGCGCGGCCACTTCATCGTTCATCATGGCGGCCAAAGCCTTTAAGTCCAGATTGCCCTTATCATCAGAGGGCACGGTGGCCACCTCAAGCCCACACATGGCAGCGGTGGCTGGGTTGGTACCGTGGGCTGAATCTGGCACCAGGATTTTTCGTCGCCCCTTATCCCCTCGCTCCCGGTGGTAGGCTTTTATCATCTTAATCCCGGCAAGCTCGCCTTGGGCCCCGGCCATGGGGGCCAGGCTGGTGGCGCTCATCCCGGTAATCTCGGCCAGGTAGTCTTGGAGCTGGAACATGAGCTTGAGCGCCCCCTGAACCGAGTCTATCGGCTGATAGGGGTGAATCCAGGCAAAACCGGGTAGTCTAGCGATATCTTCGTGCCACTTTGGGTTATATTTCATGGTGCAGCTGCCTAGGGGGTAAAACCCCGTGTCCACGCCGTAGTTCAGCCGGCTTAAAGCGGTGAAATACCTCACCAGCTCAACCTCACTCACCTCAGGCAGCGCAAGCTCCTCGCGGAGGAGCTCCTTGGGCGGCGGCTCAGCCGGTGGCACGTCCAGAGGGGGGAGGGTGCAGCCGACCTTGCCCGGCTGGCTGATGTCAGGAAGCAAATAGTGGCGAAACATGGCTTATAGCTCTCCCAGAAATTTGACTAGCCGGTCTATCTCCCCTTTGGTGTTCACCTCGGTGACGCAGAAGAGCATACCGTTGTCTACGAGGTGGCTTATGTCTAGGCCGCCGATTATCTTTTCCTCAAAGAGCGCTTGGTTGATCTGCTGAGGTGCCACCGGGCAGCGCACCACGAATTCCTTGAAGAAAGGCTGGGGGAAAACGAGGCGGTAGCCTTTAAGCTCGCTTATGGCACGGGCGGCGTAGTGAGCCTTGTGGTAGCACAGCTCAGCCACCTGGCGGAGGCCCTTTTTGCCCATGGCGGCAAGATAAACCGTGGCCGCTAGCGCCACCAGGGCTTCGTTGGTGGTGATGTTGGAGGTGGCTCGCTCTCTCCTGATATGCTGCTCCCGGGTGGCCAGGGTCAGCACATATCCCGGGCGCCCGTTTCTGTCCACCGTTCTGCCCACAATCCGGCCCGGCATCTGCCTTAAGTATTCCCGGCGGCAGGTGAAGATGCCCAGCCCCGGCCCGCCGAAGCTGAGCGGGCTGCCCAGCGCCTGACCCTCGGCGACGACGATATCAGCCCCGTAGTCTCCCGGGGGCTTGAACATCCCCAGGGAGATGGGGTCAACGATGACGATGAGCAGTGCCCCGCTGTCATGAGCTTTCCGAGCGTGGGCGCGCAAGTCTTCGAAATAGCCGAAGAAATTGGGCTGCTGCACGACCAGACAGGCGCAATCTGAAGGTAAACTATCTAGATTTGGCTCCATCTTCTCCAGAGATATGTCCTGGTCTCGGACATAGGTGGCGATCACCGCCTGGTATCTTGGGTTTACCGTGGCCAGCACCGCCACCCTGTCTCTTCCGGTGATGCGGTGTGCCATCAACGCTGCTTCCGCCGCCGCAGTGCTGCCATCGTACATGCCGGCGTTGCTCACCTCCATCCCGGTGAGCTGGCAAACCAGCGACTGATACTCATAGGTGGCCTGCAGGGTTCCCTGGCTGGCCTCGGCCTGATATGGCGTGTAGGCGGTGTAGAATTCGCTGCGGCTGGTGAGGTGGGCCACCACGCTGGGAATGAAATGGCGGTAGTAGCCTGCCCCGAGGAAACAGACGTAATCATCTAGGCTGGCATTACGCTTGGCGAGCTCCTCAAGTTCTCTTTTGAGTTCTAGTTCAGAGAGAGGAGGGGGCAGTTTGAATTGGACATTGCGGAACTGGGCGGGCACATCGTAAAACAGCTCGTCTGCGGAGTTCGCGCCAATCTCTCGCAGCATGGCGCTACGGTCGGCGTCAGTGTTGGGTAGGTACGGCGATGGCATCGTCGAACCCCCTGGGCGTGTTTCTAGCTTTCTTCACTTAGCCCGGCGACAAATTCAGCATATTCATCGCTGCTCATCAGCGCCTCAAGCTCCGTGGGCTGGCTCAGTGCCAGCCTCACCAGCCAGCCCGCGCCGTAAGGGTCTTCGTTCACTAGCCTTGGGTCATCAATGACCGCCTGGTTGATTTCCAGGATCTCTCCGCTGACTGGCGAGAAGAGGTCGGAGACCGCCTTCACCGTTTCTATCTCCCCCATCTTCTCGAATTGGGTTACCTTGGTGCCGGGGGCGGGCAGGTCAAGGAAGACTATGTCGCCCAGCTGGGATTGGGCGTAGTCGGTGATGCCCACCCTGCCTTTACCTCCGGGCTCAGGGCAAATCCATTCGTGTTCCTGCGTGTATCGGTACTCTTTTGGGTTCATTTTTTAGTCTCCAAAATAATCAGAGGCTAACCCCCCACCAGAGCGGATTAGCCTCTGTCCTTTTACCTGAGAGATTGCCCGCCATCTACCCGCGGGCTGCCCCTTCGGTGACCTCGTAGAGGTCTCTCCAGAGGTTTTACCTGACGGCAGTCCTTTTGCCTGAGAGTTTCAGAGCCTGGAGCCAGGCTCCCATGCTCCTTTCCCCTTCGGCGCCCGAAAGTCCGGGTCTCTCCCACCGTCGCTTGAGCAGCGTAGCATACTGGTTTGAAGCTGTCAAGTCCCTGGGGGTTTTTGACATTGAAGCCGCGGTTGCGGTAGCATTATCTTAACAGGTGGATATTCTAGTGCTCGGAGCCGAGGTAGTTCGTGAAGATTCTCATCACTGATCCCATAGCCCCCGAGGGCGTTAACATCCTGCGGCAGCATGCTGAGGTGGATATTCAGCAGGGGATAACGCCGCCCGAGTTGGCGGCGGTCATTGGTGATTATGACGGGCTCATCGTGCGCAGCCAGACCAGGGTCACCGCGCAGGTGATTGAGGCCGCGGATAAGCTTCAGGTCATCGGTCGGGCTGGGGTGGGCGTGGATAACATTGATATAGAGGCGGCCACCCGCCGCGGCATCATCGTGGTCAATTCGCCGGAGGGGAACATAGTCTCCACCGCTGAGCACACCATCGCCATGCTCTTGGCCCTGGCACGCCGCATCCCCCAGGCAAATAACCTCCTTCACGCTGGAGTCTGGAGCCGCGAGCTTAAGGGTTTTGAGGTCCGCCATAAAATTCTGGGCATCATCGGCCTGGGCCGGGTGGGCACTGAGGTCGCCGAGATGGCCAAGGGCCTGCATATGGAGGTCATCGCCTATGACCCGATGATATCGGAGAGCCGCGCCGAAAGGCTGGGGGTGCGGCTGGTTGACCTGGAGACGCTGCTTAAGACCTCGGACTTCATCACTATTCATGTGCCCCTGAATGCCAGCACCAGGGGCATGCTCGGCCGCAGCCAGCTCAAATTAGTTAAACCGACGGCCATGCTCATCAACTGCGCCCGTGGGGGCATCGTTGATGAGGAGGCGCTCTACGAGGCGCTGGAGCAGGGGCATCTGGCGGGGGCGGCGGTTGACGTTTTCAGCCGGGAGCCAGCCCGGGACAACATACTGCTCAAGAGTGATAAGGTGATCGCCACGCCTCATCTAGCCGCCTCCACCATTGAGGCGGAGGCAAGCGCCAGCATTGATATCGCCGAGCAGGTGGTGGCCGTCCTCAATGGTCAGCCGGCCAAATCTCCGGTGAATGCCCCCATGCTCTCCACGGAGGCGATGTCTGTGGTTGGGCCCTACGTGGAGGTGGGGGTCATGATAGGCCGGATTGCGGTTCAGCTGCTGGAGGGGCCACCGCAGTCGCTGACCATCCGCTATCAGGGGGATATTGCCAGGGAGGACACCACTCCCATTAAGGTTGCTGTCCTGGCCGGCCTTCTGGAAAGCCTGACCGAGGAGCGCGTGAATATGGTCAACGCCGATGTGCTCGCCAGCAGCCGGGGCTTGAGCGTTACCGAGCAGAAGGAGAGCGCCAGCGAGAACTACGCCAACATGGTGACGGTGGAGGTGAACACCAAATCAGGAAG
>MTNR01000088.1 GCA_002011495.1 Dehalococcoides sp. JdFR-56
CTCAAGGAGGAGAACCCGTTCAAGATACGGGCTTACCAGAAGGCGGCGCGCTCCATTGAGCACCTGCCGGTGGAGGTGGAGCAGCTGGTCAGGGAGGATAAATTAAAGGAAATCCCGGGGGTGGGGGAGGCCATCGCCAAAAAGATTACGGAGCTGGTAACCACCGGACGCCTGGAGTATTACGAGAAGCTCAAGGCCGAGTTCCCCGAAGGAATCAGCACCCTGCTTGATGTGCCTGGCATCGGGCCGAAGACGGCGCTGCTGCTCTCCAATGAACTTAACATAAAGTCAATAGATGAACTGGAGGCGGCCATCGTTGGCGGCAAGGTGGCCCGGCTCTACCGCATGGGGGATAAGACCGCGGAGAACATCTTGCACCAGATTCAGGCCATGCGCCGCAAGGACCAGCGCATCCCCATCGGTGAGGCGCTGCCGGTGGTGGACGAGATCGCTGCCCAGCTCAAGAAGCTACCGGGCTTGAAGAACTTGGTTCCCGCAGGCAGCCTGCGCCGTTTCCGGGAGACGATCGGTGACATTGACCTTATGGGCACGGCGGATGATGCCCGAGAGGCCATCCAGGCCTTTACCACCCTACCCCAGGTGAGGGAGGTTCTGGCCAGCGGCACCACCAAGGCGAGCGTGCTTGTCTCCGGGGAGCTTCAGGTTGACCTGCGCATTGTGGAGCATGACTCCTTTGGCTCGCTGCTTCAGTATTTCACCGGGAGCAAGCAGCACAACATCAACCTCAGGGAGAGGGCTCGCCGTCAGGGGTTGAGCCTCTCTGAGTATGGTATTACTAATCTGGCGACGGGTGGGCTGGAGAAGTTTGCCACCGAGGAGGCGTTCTACGAGCGGCTGGGTCTCCAGTTTATCCCTCCAGAATTGCGGGAGGGCCAGCAGGAGGTGGAGAGGGCGGAGCAGGGCGCCATACCCAGGCTGGTGGAGCTAGCCGATATCAAGGGTGACCTCCACGTGCACACTGACTGGAGCGATGGGCGGGACTCGATTGAGGCCATGGCGCTGGCGGCGAAGGCCCTGGGCTATCAGTACCTGGGCATCTCCGACCATTCGGCGGGGCGGGGCATCGCCCGGGGGCTGAACGCGGAGCGGCTAAAGCAGCAAATCGCCGAGATCAAAGAGCTCAACCAGAGGCTGAGCGGCATCCGTATCTTCGCTGGCATGGAGGTGGACATTCGCGCCGATGGCAGCCTGGATATGCCTGATGAGCTTCTCAAGGAGCTGGACATTGTCACCGCCGCGGTGCACGCGGGCATGGGGGAGAGCCAGGAGCGGATGACCAGGCGCATTATCCGGGCGATGGAAAATCCCCATGTTGACATCCTGGCCCATCCCACCTGCCGTATGCTGCCAGGCAGGGAGCCGGTGGCGGTTGATATGGAGGCCATCTTTCAGGCGGCGGCGAGGACGGGCGTCATGCTGGAGATCAATGCCATGCCCAGCCGTCTGGACCTCAAGGATATCCATGCCTATCGGGCTAGAGAGCTGGGGGTGAAGCTGGTGATCAATACTGATGCTCACGCCGCGGAGCATCTGGGGTTCATGCGCTTTGGCGTGGGTGTCGCCCGGCGTGGCTGGTGCCAGGCGGAGGACATACTGAATACCAGACCGGTGGAGGAAGTCAGCGCCTATCTGGCTTCCCGAGGTTAGGGGGTAAATGGCAGAGTCAGCGGAAAAGCTATCCTCTTCTCTTCAAACCAGTGATGCTGAGGCGGTAAGGTACCTAAAACAGGCCATCGCCGAGGGCAAGCACTGGTATCTTGCTTTGCTGGGGGCGATTGGCCTGTGGGGCTCGGCTGAGGAAACCCATAACGGGCGCCTTTACCGTTACCTCATTGATGGGGAAGCCTTTGACTGGCTGCTACTAGCGGAGCGCCTCTGTGAGGCGGTGGACGGGTTACTTCCTGAGGATGAGCAGAAGGCACTACTTTTTGAGGGCAAACCACCGCTCAGTTTGAGCCCGGAGCAGGTAAGGGAGCTTATCGGCACCAGCAAATATAAGCAGTATCTCAACTACTTCTACGGTGTTACCGTGGAGAGGGCGCTCATCTGGGCGGTGGAGGAGGAGGTGCACAAGGAGAGGCTGGCGGCGGGCTACACCAGAGCGGCTGATACCACCAGTGAAGCTTACCGGCGGATATACGGGGCCACCAAAACCGTGCTGCTCAAGCGCTTCCGGCGGGAGAAGGGTTATCCCCAGCGGGAAACCATCACCCTGACCGAGCTTAAAGAGTTTACCTACTGGCTGTTTAAATATCGGCTGGAGCGGTGTGACAAGGCCAGAGTGGCCAGCGATACCAAGAAGGCGCTCAAGCAGCTCAGGCGTCAGTGGGCGAGCAAGGGATTCTTCGGCGTGCTGGCGACTGAAGGGCTGATGGCCGAGCCACCGTAGCTGCGGAGCTGGCGGCTAGGTCTCCGCCGTCTCCTTGGGGGCTCTCACCACCAGTACCGGCACATTTCCGGTGCGGAGCACTTTATCGGTCACGCTGCCGAAGGTCAGACGGCTGAGGCCAGACCGGCCGTGGGTTGACATGGCTATCAGGTCTGCTTTGAACTCATCAGCCGCTTTGATGATCTCCTCCGCCGCCTTGCCAGTGGCCACCTTGGTCTTCACCTTGACTCCCTTGCTTTTGAGGCGCTCCCCCGCCTGGTTCAGGTATTCTCTCGCCTTCTTTTTGATCTGCTCTATCTCCTCTTCTGTGTAGGGAACCTGAACGCTCGCCTCTCCCGCGATGACGTAGTGCGCCAGCGAGGTTATCACCTGGAAGAGGATCACCTCTACTTGCATCCCCGGCGCCATCTTGGCCACCAGCTTCTCCACGTGCTCCAGGGCAGCCTCACCCACCTTGGACCCATCCAGTGGAACCAGAATCCGCTCAAACATTTTCGCCCCCTTTTAGCCAAGTTTAGGCAGTTGTTGCTTTAGTCTCTCCAGCTTATCAGTGGCCACATCAAGCTTCTGGCGCTCCTTGTCAACGACCGCAGCCGGAGCTTTGGTGAGAAAATCTCTGTCCTCAAGTCGGGCGCGGAGGCGGGCGATCTCAGCTTGGGTCTGGTCTATCTCCTTCTGGAGCCGTCTGCGCTCTGCTTCCAGGTCAAACATGCTGGCCAGAGGGATGACCACCTCAGCGTCTTTGAGCACGAGCACGGCGTTTCCCTGGTGGGACTCCTCTGGCCGCTGGCTTAAGAGAGTAACTGGCCTTGCCCGCGCCAGGGTCTCAATGGTCTCCGCATAAGGGGCGATGGCTGAGATGAGCCTGCCGGCGTAAATCTTGGCCTCAATCCAGCGTGAGCTTTCCACCTTGTAGTGAGCGCGCGTATTGCGGATGGAGCGGATTATCTCAATGATGGCCTCTATAATCTCCTCCGCCTGCGGGTCAATGGCGGTATCATCGGCTTCAGGGTAGGCGGCCACCATGATTGATTCTGCTTCTTGCCAGTCTGGCGGAAGCCGCCTCTTTAAGCTCTGCCACAGCTCCTCGGTGACGAAGGGCATATATGGGTGCAGCAGGCGCAGTGAGGTCTCCAGGACGTGAACTAGGATGGGCAGGGGTGACGGCTTACTCCCGGCGCGCAAGCGGATTTTGGCCAGCTCAATGTACCAATCGCAGAATTCACCCCAGAGAAAGTCATGGAGCTGGCGCTGGGCCTCGCCAAACTGAAACTCGTCCATGAAGCTAGTGACGCTGGATACGGTGCGGCTTAAGCGGCTTAAGATCCAGCGGTCCTCCAGCTGGAGCAAGTCCCGCCGGATTTCTAGGTCGGTGCTGGGCCCCAGGCTTCCCACCACAAATCGGGTGGCGTTCCACAGCTTGTTGGCGAAGTTGCGGCCAGCCTCCAGCCTTGATGGGGCCAGCTTGATGTCATTGCCGGGGGCGGTGCCCGTGGAGAGGGCAAAGCGCAGGGCATCGGTGCCGTATTGCTCAAGTAAGTCAATGGGGTTGAGCACGTTGCCCCTCACCTTGCTCATCTTCTCTCCCTTTTCATCGCGAATCAGGCCGTGGAGGTAGACGGTGTGGAAGGGGATGTCACCAACGTCGGCCAGCCCCATCATAATCATCCGGGCCACCCAGAAGAAGAGGATATCATAGCCGGTTTCCATGACCGAGGTTGGGTAGAAGTAGCGGAGGTCCTCGGTATCATCCGGCCAGCCCAGGGTGGAGTGGGTCCATAATGCTGAGCTGAACCAGGTGTCCAGCACATCCGGGTCCTGCTCCAAGCGGCTTGAGCCGCAGTGACGGCAGCTTTTAGCATCTTCCACGGATACGGTGAGCTCACCGCAGTCCTGACAGTACCACACCGGGATGCGGTGCCCCCACCATAGCTGGCGGCTGATGCACCAATCGCGAATGTTCTCCATCCAGTTGAGGTAGACCTTGGTAAAACGCGGCGGGATAATGCGAATGCGCCCGCTGGTGACGGCCTCAATGGCCGGCTGTGCTAAAGGCTCGGTTTTGACAAACCACTGCTGGCTAGCGATGGGCTCAACCATGGTCTGGCAGCGGATGCAGTGCCCCACCGCATGCGAATAGGGCTCAACCTTGACCAGAAGCCCTTCTTTCTCGAGGTCAGAGACTATCGCCTTGCGGCAGGCGAAGCGGTCCAGCCCAGCGTATGGCCCGGCGTTTTCGTTCATGGTGGCGTCCGGATTGAGGATGTTGACTAGCGGCAGGTTATGGCGCTGGGCCACCTCAAAGTCCACCGGGTCATGGGCGGGGGTGATTTTGACCGCCCCGGTGCCAAATTCAGGGTCAACGGCTTCATCGGCGATGATGGGTATGGCGCGGCGCAGCGCCGGCAGGATGGCTTTTCTGCCCACCATGCCATCAAACCGTTTATCCTTGGGATTGACCGCGACCGCGGTGTCACCGAGTATCGTCTCTGGCCGGGTGGTGGCCACGGTGATGAAATCTTGAGCATCATCCTCCAAGGGGTAGCGCACGTAGTAGAGATGCCCGGAGATGTCCTTGTGCTCCACTTCAAGGTCAGAGAGTGCCGTAGCGCAGCGGGGGCAGCGGTTGATGATCCGCTCTCCCCGGTAGATGAGTCCCCTCTCATATAGTCGGACAAAGGCGGTGCGCACCGCCCGGCTTGGCCCCTCATCCAGGGTAAAGACCTCTCTATCCCAGTCGCAGGAGGCGCCCAGCCTCTGGTGCTGCTTGGCGATGATTCCTCGGCAGCTATTTGCCCACTGCCACATTCTTTCCAGGAATTTCTCCCGGCCCAGCTGGTGGCGGTCTAGCCCCTCTCTGGCCAGCATCTGCTCCACCACCACCTGCGCCGCGATGCCGGCGTGGTCAACCCCAGGTAGCCACAGCGTGGGCTCACCCTTCATGCGGTGCCAGCGGGTGAGGATGTCCTCCATGGTGGCGGTGAGGGCGTGCCCCAAGTGCAGCTCGCCGGTGACGTTGGGCGGGGGCATGATGATGACAAAGGGCTTTTTCTTGGGGTCTATCTTGGGCTTGAAATAGCCCTTCTCCAGCCAGAACTGGTACCACTTCTGCTCAACCTTGCCCGGCTCATAGGCTTTGGGCATTTCATATTGAACGCTTGGAGTTTGTGCCATAGCTATCCCTTCTAGTATCGCTTCTTCAAAGTTTAAAGAACCTCCCCCTCACGAAATAAGCTCCACCACCTTATCCAGTATCTTATCTGCCACCTCTCTTTTGCTTAGTAGGGGCAGGCTTTCCACCTTGCCGTTTCGGTCAATGATGGTTACTTTATTGGTATCAGTGCCAAAGCCACTTTCGGCGCTGGTGATATCATTGGCCACGATGAGGTCAAGCCCCTTTTTCTTGAGCTTCTCTTTGGCGTTGGCGATGACATCCTCGCTTTCGGCAGCAAAGCCGACTTTGAGAAAGTCACCCTTTACTTCGGTCAGAATATCCGGGGTTCTCACCAGCTCCAGGGTCAGAGTGGGGGCTTCCTTCTTGATTTTGGCGGGAGAGATACTCTTGGGTTGATAATCAGCCACGGCGGCAGCCATAATCAAGGCATCGGCTTTGGCTACTGCCTTGGCTACGGCCTCTTTCATCTGCCCGGCCGTCTGCACCGGGACAACCTCAACGCCGACTGGTTGTGCTAGCGAGGTGGGAGCGGTGACCAGGGTTACCTCGGCGCCTCTGTCTCTAGCTGCCTCCGCCACGGCGTAGCCCATCTTGCCCGAGGAACGGTTCCCGATGTGACGCACTGGGTCAATGGGTTCTTGGGTGCCGCCAGCGGTAACCACGATGCGCTTTCCGGCCAGATCACCTTTTCTCCCCAGCATCTGCTTTACCGTGCCGATGATGGTCTCAATCTCGGCCAGTCTCCCCCAGCCGATTTTACCGGAGGCTAAACGCCCGTAACCTGGCTCAATAATGACAAAGCCTCTGGCTTTAAGTCTGGCCAGGTTATCCTTTGTCGCCGGGTTCTGGAACATGTTATCATTCATGGCTGGTGCCACGATAACCGGGGCTTTGGTGGCCAGTACCAGACAAGTGAGCATGTTATCGGCGATGCCGGCCGCCAGCTTGGCGATGGTGTTGGCCGTGGCCGGGGCGATCAGGACCACATCGGTCGCCTCGGCCAGGGCGATGTGCTCCAGGCTATGCTCAGCGGCGGGCTCGAACAGGTCAGTTATCACCGGCCGACCGGTGATATTGCGCAGGGTGAGCGGGGCGATGAACTTGGTGGCTGACTCGGTCATCACCACCTCAACCTTAGCTCCTGCTTGGGTCAGTTTGCTGGCGATATCGGCTGCCTTGTAGGCAGCGATGCCCCCGGTTATGCCCAGGACTACGGTTTTTTGCGCTAGCATCTTTTTTCTCCTAGGCCTGGTTCATCCGGTGGATGAGCCGCAAGCCAATCAGGGTTAGATTGTGATTTACCGTGTCGATGGCGGCGGTTTCCTTGGCGATGAGCTCGGCGTAGCCTCCGGTGGCCACCACGGTGGCTTTTTCCCCTAGTTCCTGCTGAATACGGGAGACAATGCCCTCAACCAGCCCCACGTAGCCAAAGATAAGCCCTGATTGCATCGCCGAGGTGGTGTTGGTGCCGATGACCTTTTTGGGACGAACCAGTTCCACCCGGGGCAGCATGGCGGCACGCATGAAGAGCGCCTCCGCCCCGATGCTTATCCCCGGGGCGATGACGCCGCCGATGTAGTCGCCCTCTTTGGACACGGTGTCAAAGGTAGTGGCGGTACCCAGGTCGGTGATGATTACCGGGCCACCGTAGAGGTGATGGGCGGCGGCGGCGTTGACAATGCGGTCGGCGCCAACCTCTCTGGGGTTGTCCATGCGAATGCGCACCCCGGTCTTGACTCCGGCGCCTACCACCAGCGGTGAGAGGTGGAAGTAGCGCTGACAGAGCTCTTCAAAGGTGCTCACCAGCGGTGGCACCACGCTGCATAGGGCGGCTTCTTTGATATCATCTATCTTTAAGTGCTGGTGCTGCAGCAGGTTGAGCAGTAGAGCAGCGTACTCATCGGCCATGCGGTGAATGCTGGTGGCCATATGCCAGGTGGCCCGGAGCTCCTCACCTTCAAAGACTCCGATGGTGATATCCGTGTTGCCAATGTCAGCGGCTAGTAACATCGCACCTCTATTTTACATGCTGTATCCAAGTATTTCTATCTTTCAACTTCTTTGAGCTGTTTAATCACCCTGGGCAGCGCCGGCAGGAGGTCGGTGGCCAGCATTCCGGCATCGCCCATGGTCTCTCTCACCACTTCCGCGGCCTTACCGTGGAGATAGACGCCGAGGGCGGCGGCGTCAAAGAGGGAAAGCCCCTGCGCCACCAGCCCGGCGATAACTCCAGTGAGCACATCTCCGGTTCCGGCTGAGGCCAGCCCAGGATTGGCCCAGGGGCTGATTCGGCAGCGCCCCTCCGGGGTGGCGATAACGCTGTGGGCACCTTTGAGCACCACCGTTTTCTGCCACTCTAGAGCAAACTTTCTGGCGGTGCCCACCCGGTCTTGCTGGATTTCGGCGATGGAGAGCCCGCTCAGCCTGGCCATTTCCCCGGGGTGGGGGGTGAGTATCGCCTCACCGGTGAGTTGCTGCCACCAGCGGGGCGTTTTGGCCAAGGTGTTGAGGGCGTCGGCGTCAAGCACTAGCGCCGGCAGCGCTGGCCTAGCCAGTAGTGAATTAACGAATTCAATAGCCGGCTGGCTTTGTCCTAGGCCGCAGCCCAAAAGCAGCACATTATAGTTGCTCATCTGCTGGCTGAGTAACTCGGCGGCCTCTGGGGAGATGATACCGGGCTCTGATTCCAGTAGGGGAAGATAAGTTGTCTCCGTGAGTTTGGCGGCCAGGATGGGCTGGAGGCTGGCGGCGGTGGCCAGGGTGACCAGCCCGGCGCCGGCTCGCATCGCCCCGCTGCAGGCTAAATAAGCGGCGCCGATGTAGTTGATTGAGCCGGCTACCACTAGCACCCTGCCGAAGGTTCCTTTGTTGGCGCTGGGGGGGCGTTTGGGGAGGGTGGTCTTTGCCCAGTCATCGGTGATGAGTTCGGCGGTTATCTCTTCAGCTAGGTAGCTTGGTATGCCGATGTCAACAATGGTGAGCCTGCCCACCCTCTCTGCCCCAGGGAAGCAGAATAACCCCAGCTTGGGGAAGGCGAGGGTGATGGTATCATCGGCGCGGGGGCAGGCCGGGTCCACGGCGCCGTTATCGGCGTTGAGCCCGGAGGGCAGGTCAAGGGCGATGAGGTGAAGACTTGGGTTTCTTTCCTTGGCCTGCGCCACCTTGGTCAATATCTGGGCGGGGGTTCCCTCAAGCGGGCGGGCTTTGCCGGTGCCGAAGATGGCGTCAATGACGCAGGTGGCTTGGCCGAGCAGCTCATCAAACTGGCTGAGATTCCCATCCTGAGCTGCCTCCACACAAGCTATATTGCGCTCTCGGACCAGCTTGAGGTTGGCGTCATCGGGTGGGCGCTGGCGGCAGAGGTAGACGCTGACCTTGGCCCCCCAATCATGAAGATAGCGGGCGCAGACCAGCCCATCTCCCCCATTGTTGCCCGGCCCCACCAGAACCAAGATGTGCTGCTGACTAGCGGCGCCCAGGATGCGCCTGGTCTCCTCGGCCACGGCTTTGCCGGCGTTTTCCATGAGCACGCTGGTGGCTAGGCCAACCTTGGCGCACTCCTGGTCAATCTGGCGCATCTGCTCGCTAGTGACGATTTTCATGGCGGAAAGTCCAGATAATCGCTGATTTGAGTGTAGCAATATCCCGGGGCGTGGTCAAGCAGATAACTAAAAAAGAGGGGGGCTTTGCCCCCTCTTGAAAGCCCTTGCTCCTACGCCATTACCGGAATTTATTCCGGTGCAGGATATCCTCCAGCCTGCGCTTGGGAACGTGGCGCACGCCTTGGCTATCCACCCAGTATTTGATGGAATCCTGAGTCTCCTCTGTTACCGGGCTCTCATCGGGATAGCCGAGGGCGAGCACCATGCCTACCTCATATTTATCCGGTATGTTGAGGAGCTCTTTTAGGTCCTTCTCCCGGAAGGAGAGCACCGGGCAGGAGCCTATCCCCTGCGCCCACGCCACCAGTATCATGTTCTCCACCGCCATGCCCACATCGCAGAGTGTGGCCCTCCTGGCGGCGCCAAGTTCCTTCTCCAGCTCGGCGTTTATCAGGGTGACGATATAGGCCTTGGGCCGGCGCCCCGGTGGCCACCCCTCCTTTGGTCTGGACTCTCCGGCCCAGACCGCCACCGCGTCGAAGACCTGGGGTAGTAGCCGCGCCTCATCAACGATGATGTGCTCTAAAGGCTGGCGGTTTCCCGCTGATGGCGCTAGACGGGCGGCATTGACGCATTTCTCCAGTATCTCATAGGGCACCGGGGTGTCCTTGAATTCTCTTATGGTGCGGCGGGTGATGGCTAGCTGGTAGGTGTCCATCAAAGCCTCCTAGCGGCTGATGCGCAGGCCGCCGCCCGCAATCAAGTTTTCCACCTCCTGCAGGGTGGCCCAGTTGGTATCGCTGGGGATGGAGTGCTTTAGCGCCGAGTAGGCATTCCCGTATTTAACCCCCTTCGCCACGTCTCCGGTGAGGTAACCATAGATGAAGCCGGCGGTGAAGGAGTCCCCAGCGCCAACCCGGTCTATGATCTCCACGTCATAGGTCCTGTCGTCATAGACCTTCCCCCCAGAATAGGCGATGGCTGTCCAGCGGTTGCGCAGCACGGAGATGTCCTCCCGCAGCGTGATGCAGACCACCTCAAAGTTGAATTTCTCCGCCAGCATTCTGGCCACTTCCCGGTAATCATCGGCGCTGATGCCCAGCACCTTCTTGGTATCTTCCTCCGTGGAGAGGAGGACGTCAACGTACTCCATCAGCGGCTCCTGGCATTTGCGGGCCTCTTCCGGGGTCCAGAGCTTGGCCCGGTAGTTGAGGTCATAGCTCACCTTGCAGCCCAGCTTCTTCGCCGTTTTCAGAGCTTCAGCGGTGACCTGAGCGGTGCTGGGACTCAAGGCTGGGGTGATGCCGCTGGTATGGAACCACTTGGCGCCGCGCAAGACCTCCTCCCAGTTTACCTCTCCGGGCTGGATTTTGCTTATCGCTGAGTGGCTCCGGTCATAGAGGACGCTGCTGGGTCTCGGGGTGGCGCCAAATTCCACGAAGTAAATCCCGACACGGTCGCCCTTGGTCCAGACAATATGGGAGGTATCTACCCCCTGTTCCCTGGTCTTGTTGCGAATCATCCGCCCCAAAGGATTATCGGTCAAGCGTGAGACCCAGCTGGCGCTTATGCCCAGCCGGCTGAGGTCAACGGCCACGTTCCACTCCGCGCCCCCAACGTGTACCTCCAGCGAGTTTGTCTGCTCCAGCCGCTGGTAGTGCGGCGGTGCCAGCCGTATCATCGTCTCCCCAAAGGTGATAACATCAGCCATCTCTTTTTCCTCCTGTTTTTATTTAGCTGGCCCGGGCCAGCTTCACTGCCTGGCAGAATTTTCGGGCGGTCTCGGTGATGAGGTCATAGTTCTTTTCGGCCACCGCTTTTTTATCCACGAGCGAAGTGCCGGCGGCGACTGCCACTGCCCCCGCTCGGATAAAATCGGGCGTATTCTCTAGCGTTACCCCGCCCGTCGGGCACAGCCTGACCTGGGGCAGCGGACCGAGGATGTCCTTCAGGTACTTTGGGCCCCCCACCGTGGCTGGGAAGACCTTGACGATATCCGCCCCCGCTTCCCAGGCGGTGAGTATCTCGGTCGGGGTGAAGGTGCCGGGGATGACGATTTTGCTGTAACGCCGGCATACCTCGATGACTCCCAGGTTTAAGGTTGGGCTCACGATGAACTCGGCGCCAGCCAGTATCGCCGCCCGGGCCGTTTCTGGGTCAAGCACCGTGCCGGCACCAACCAGCACCTCCTCCTTCACCATGCTCTTGAACTGCTTGATGGCGTCTATGGCCCCGGGGACGGTCATGGTCACCTCAATGGGTTTAACCCCGCCCCTGGCGATGGCGCCGCACACCTCCACTGCCTCCTCAGCGCTGGCCACCCTGACGATGGCGATGATGCCGCAATCAATGATATCTTGCAGGTTCTTTTCCTTACTCTCCATAATCCGGCCTCTCCGTTTTTAGTCGCTATAAAATAATAAGCGTATCTCGACCCAGCGTCAACTCTCCATCAATCTCTGGAGCTTGCGGGTCATTGCCTGCCAGTGGGTGCCTCGCCAGTAGATGCGGCGGCAGTGCGGGCACTCCATGTACTGACTCTGGGTCTGGAAGACATAGGGGGGCACCCGCTCCTTCACCTCAGCTTTGCTCCTCGCCTCCAGAGGCTGGTTGCACTCCAGACAGAGGGTGAAGGGCCTGGACTGGAAATCGAGTTTGAGCGTCTGCACCACCTGCCGAATCTGTGGCTCCGGCTCGTCAGTCTGGAGCAAGATAGCCTTAAGCCGGCCGCTGGTGATGATGCCCCTTTTCACCAGCTGGGTATCTCGGGTCAGTATCACCCTGTCCTCAGCCAGCGCCTTGGCCACGAGATAAGCGTCATCACTGCCGTCAAAGAAAACGGCATCATAGCCCATCATCCTCAGCCACTTGGCCAGCTTGCCCACATTGTTATCCACGATAAACTTAAGCTCGGCCACCTTAATTTCCCTCGTTCTGATTGGGCTATCTGGGTTGATTATAATATTCCCCTTATGAGGGGGCAAAATTCTAGCTTTATAGGTTTATCTGCTCCCCCTCCTTGGCCAGGGTGATCGGGGTATTTAGCTCCTCGGCAAGGGTGACGATTTCCGCCTCTATCTCTGCCTCCTGCTTCGGGTTCATGTGAACCAGGACCACCGATGGCAGGCGGCCCTTGAGCTTCTGGAAGGCGATAAGCTCCTCTTTGAGCAGGCTTGGCGTCAGGTGCAGCAGCTTGCGGCCGAATTCCTCGTAGCGGTTTGGGGCGGTAACCTCGGTGATGAGCAAATCAGGTGATACCTTGGGCCAGCAACTGGCTAGGCCCGGCCCGGTATCGCCGGTATAGAAGACCCTCTTCCCGTCGGGCGAGGTGACCTGGTAGCCCACCGTGGGCACGGTGTGGTTCACCGGAACCGTCAGGATGTCATAGCCATCAATCTGGAAGGTCTGGTTCGGCTCGATTACGGTGAACTTGACCCTCGGGTTGTCCGGGGGCCTCTCCAGAAACTCGGAGTAAATGGTGCCATTGAGCCAGTGGGCGGCCAAAGCATCCCGCACCGCCTGGGTGGAGTAAACGCGGATGCTGGTCTCATAGAAGAGGGCATTCATGCCCATGGCTGGGATATCCCTGATATGGTCGTAGTGCTGGTGGGTGAGCAGAATGGCTTTGAGCTGGAGCTGAGCTTCAATTGGTAGGCTGGAGGCAAGCCCTCCAGCATCCAGCGCCAGAGCCTCATCAATGAGCAGGCTGACCAGCTTGATGCTTTGCGCTTCGCAGTTATGCGCGCCCAGAATACGGATTTTCATTGCTTTCGCCTCTCTCTACCCTCCTTTCGCTTCTTCTCTTTTGAGTTTTGCCCTTCCCGGAGCTTTTCTGGAAGTTTGGTTTTAGTCTGAGATGAAGAAGGGGTTGAAATTGGTCTGGTAATCATAGGCATCAATGGCCTCTTTTTTCTTTACGAAATTCACTACCAGGTAGGTTAAAGGTGTGGCCATAGCTTCAATGAGGGTCTTAGCCAGCCAGTGGTATAGGATCATTATGGGCACGAAGGAAGGGGTGCCGAGGAAGGCCAGGGTGATGAATATAGAGGTGTCCAGACCCTGCCCCACCACCGTGGAGCCGATGGTGCGGCTCCACAGCCAACGGCCTTGGGTTAGAATCTTCATCTTGGCCAGGGTGAAGGAGTTGGCGAACTCGCCAAAGAGATAGCCGAGAAAGGAGGCGGCGAGCAGCCTCGGGGTGTAGCCCAGGATGCGCTCGTAGGCCTCTTGGCCCTCCCAGAAGGGGGCCGGGGGCAGCATCTTCCCCACCCAGACAAAGATGACAAAGATGAGGTTACAGAGAAAGCCCAGCCAGATGACCTTCCTCGCCTGGCGGTAGCCATAGACCTCGGTGAGGACATCGCCGATGATATAGCTTAAGGGGAAGATGAAGATGGCCGCGGGCAGGACCACGAAGCCGAGGCTTACCACCTTCACCGCAATGACGTTGGCGGTGATGAGAGAGGTGATGAAGATGGCGGTGATGAGCCCTAGCCTTGGTGAGGCATTCATCCTTAGATCCATCGGTGGCGGCGGAAGAAGTAAAGCATGCCGCCGGCGACGATGACCCAGGTGAAGAAGACCACGACGAAGGAATAGTGGGATTCCTGGAAGGGCAGGGGGATGTTCATCCCGTAGATGGAGGCGACCACGGTCAGTGGCAGCAGGATGGTGGCGATGATGGTCAGCATGCGCATGACCTCATTGGTGCGGTTGGTGGCTAGCGAATCATGGGTGTCATTTAGCCCTTCGATGATCTCCTTGTATTCATCCAGCGCGTCCCATATCTTGTCCACGTGGTCAACGGTATCGCCGAAGTAAACGCTCAAATCCATCTTGGTGAAGCGGCGAATTTTGGGCTCCAGGCTGGCGATAACCGCCCTCATCGGCCAGATGATGCGGCGGAAGGAGATGACATCACGCCGCAGGATGGAGATGTCCTCGATCGTCCGCGGTATGCCCTTGCTGGCGAAGACGTTATCCTCGGTCTGTTCAATATTGTCGCTGATGCGGTTCAGCATGGGTAGACAATAGTCAACCAGACGGTCAATGATGCGGTAGAGAAGGTAGCCTGAGCCCTGGCTGAAATACTCCTCCCGGGCATCTTCCTCAAGCTGGCATTCTTTGAAAAGCTTGACCAGGGGTTTGAGCTCGCCCTTGTGCAGGGTGATGAGGTAATCATCGCCGATAAACACCGAGACCTGGCTGGGGGTGGTGGCCCGTGTTTCTTTATTGAAGACGGGAAAGTGGAGGACCAGAAAGAGATAATCTTTATATTCATCTATCTTGGGGCGCTGCACCCGGCTGAGACAATCATCCAGGTCCAGGGGGTGGAAGGGGAAATGCTGCGCTAGGTATTCCGTCTCCCGCTCCGTTGGCCGCTCGATATTGATCCAGGTCAGGTCATTCCAGGTGACTGACTCCAGATTCAACTGTTCTTTCTTGGCAGCGACCTCACGAATCGCCATAGGAATCCCTACCTTTTCATCATTAAGGCTCTTTCCCGACCAGAATATATTCTACCACAGTTACCTAGAAGGTGAACAGACTGGCCCCGCCGCTTACCTCAATCGCCTCACCGGTGATGTAGCTTGACTCTTCAGAAGCGAGGAAGACGAGGACGTTGCTCAGCTCCTGGGGGTCTCCCGCCCGGCGCATGGCCATGCGCTTGATGATGCGCTCGCGGAACTCCGGGGCCACCTCATAGAAGCTGCCCCCATCGAATACGCCGAGGACAAGGGCATTGCAGGTTACCCCCTTGCGGGCTCCCTCCAAGGCTGCCGTCTTGGTCAGGCCGATGAGCCCAGCCTTGGTGGCGGCGTAGCTGCATTGCCCCATGCCCCCCATGGTGCCGGCGATGGAGGAGATGTTGATGATGCGGCCCCAGCCCCGCTCCATCATGCCCGGCATGCAGCATTTGATGGTGTTGAAGGCCCCGGTCAGGTTGACCGCCAGGTCTCGCTCCCAGTCTTTGATGTCCATATTGACGATGGTAACAGCGCGCACGATGCCGAAGGCGGCGTTATTCACCAAGATGTCAACCGGCCCCAGTGTCTCCTCCACTTGCTTCACCCCCGCCTGCACCTCATCCAGGTTGGCCAGGTCCATCTTGACCGCCAGCGCTTTCCTGCCCATCTTTCGGATTTCTTCAGCCACCGCCTCCGCCTTCTCCAGGTGGCTGTGTCCGGTAAGCGCCACGTTGCATCCAGCCCTGGCCAGAGTCAAGCAGTGCACTCTGCCTAGCCCGCCGGAGCCACCGGTGACCAGCGCCACTTTACCTTCGATGCTCATGGTCCTCCTCCTTTCTCCTCGTTTTTCATTTATACTCGTAAAAACCCTTGCCTGTCTTGCGCCCGAGCCACCCCGCGGTGACCATCTTTTTCAGCAGGGTGGGGGGAGCAAACTGGGGGTCCTTGAATTCAGCGTAGATCGCTTCGGCGATGAAGTAGAGGGTGTCCAGCCCGACCAGGTCAGCCAGGCCGAGCGGCCCCAGGGGGTGGTTCAGCCCCAGCGTCATGGCGGTGTCAATGTCTTCCTTGGTGGCCACCCCAGCTTCCACCATGCGGATGGCGTTGAGTAGCTGGGGCACCATGAGGCGGTTGACGATAAATCCCGGGGCATCCTGGGCGATGACCGGCGTCTTGCCCAGGGATTGGCCGAAAGTCCTGGCTATCTCCAGGGTCTCATCGCTGGTGGCGATAGTCTTGACGATTTCCAGCAGCTTCATCACCGGGGCCGGGTTGAAGAAGTGCACGCCCAGCACCTTATCCGGCCTGGAGGTGGCCATGGCCATATCAATGATGGAGAGGCAGGAGGTGTTGGTCGCCAGGATAGCGTGTTTGGGGCAGGTTTTATCCAGCTCAGCAAATATCCTCTTTTTCAGCTCTAAGTTCTCAATGGCCGCCTCGATCACCAGGTCGCACCCACTGAAGTCCTTGATATCGGTGGTGCCCTTGATGCGGGATAGGGTAGCCTCTTTATCCTGTTCGGTGATTTTTCCTTTCTCCACCGCCTTGGTCAGCGAGGCATTGATTTGAGCTAGCCCCCGGTTTAATAGCTCCTCATTTACCTCCGAGACGATTACCTGGTAGCCTGATTGCGCGCAGACCTGGGTGATGCCACCCCCCATCTGTCCGCAGCCCACCACGCCAACTTGCTTGACCTCCATAGCGCTCCTCTTGTTCTCGTTATTTGCCTTTGAAGTTGGGCTTTCGCTTTTCGATAAAGGCGCTGGTTCCCTCGGCGAAGTCCTCGGTGCCCATGAGATAAGCCTCCAGGGCGTTCTCCAGCCGCAGCCCTTCCTCCAGGGTCAGGCCGCTGCCTCTCAGCATCGCCTCCTTGGCCGCCCTCACCGCCAGCGGCCCTGCCTGGCAGATGGTTTCCGCCCACTCCCTGGCGGTGGGCATCACCGCCTCAGGAGGCACCACGATGTTGACCAGACCAATGCGGTACGCCTCTTGGGCGTCAATCGGTTTCCCCATAAGCAGTAGCTCGGCCGCCTTGCACTGGGGGATCATCCTGGGTAGTCGCTGCGTTCCTCCCCAACCTGGGATTAAGCCCAGCATTACCTCGGGTGTGCCCAGGCGAGCTTTTTCCGAAGCTATCCTGAGGTCACAGGCCAGCGCTATCTCCAGGCCGCCACCGAGCGCCAGGCCATTGATGGCGGCGATGAGCGGCTTCCACAGCTCCAGCCCGCGCATGGGAGTATCCGGCATCGCCCACGGGCGGTTCTGGAGGTGCTCCTTTAAGAAGGGGAGCATATCTTTGATATCGGCGCCAACGCAGAAAGCCCGCTCGCCGGCACCGGTGATGATGCCCACCCATAGTTCAGGGTCATCGCGGAAGTCCACCATTGCCTGGTGCAGCTCCCGAGCCGCCTGCACATTCATCGCGTTCAGCGCTTCCGGGCGGTTGATGGTGAAGATGGCGATCCTGCCTTCCTTCTGGTAATCAATAGCCACAGCCAGTCTCCTTACCTTGATTCTTTAAGCTTGAAGGGGTGCCTCAGATTCGGGGAGCTATGCTTGTGCCGATTTTAACAGAAGCATCTGCCCTCGTCAAGGCAGCATATCGTGGATGCTTAAAGCAAGGTTGCAGGCCGAGGGCGACGTGTGATATAATCACTGCCGAACTCCGAGCCTGCTCTCCTGGAGGCGTAAGCTATGGAGGCTGGCCGATAGGGTATCGCTGGAAACGGCGGTGCCTCCCGTGTTTGGAAAGGAGGGTCACTTTGGCTAGACGAACTCGCTTTCTGGGTGCATCTCAGTTTCTCTTCCCTCTTCCGCGCTGTGCCCAGCCCCCGTAGAGATAGGGTCCCTATCCAGTCCCAAATCTCTGGAAGTCTTAAAGGAGGAAGTGTGTCTTGGCACTTTGGCCGTGGGCCCTGGGGTAAGCTGGCCCATTTTCTGCTAGCGCTGCTAGTGCTCAGTGGCCTGGTCAATGGGGCGCTGGGCTGCACCAGCTCAACCGGGGCTTCCCCGCTGCCACCGCAGCCGAGGCTGCGGGTAGCCACCACCACCAGTCTCTATGATACCGGCCTCTGGGGATATCTGGAGCCGATGTTTGAGGAGAGGTATGACGTTGAGTTAGACGTCATGTATGCTGGCACCGGCAAGGCTCTGGAGTATGGCCGGAGAGGGGACGTGGACGTGATCACGGTCCATGCCAAAGCTCGTGAGGATGAGTTCATCGCCGAGGGCTATGGTATAGAGAGAGTGCCCTTTGCCTATAACTATTTTCTCATCGTGGGCCCGCCGGCTGACCCGGCCGGTATCAAGGGCTTGAGCCCTGAGGAGGCCTTCCGCCGGCTGATGGAAACAGGAAAGGGCAGCTTCATTTCCCGGGGGGATGACTCCGGGACGCACTCTAAGGAGAAGCGCATCTGGGAAAAAGCTGGCTATGACTATGAGGTGGTGAGGAATGCCGGCGCCTGGTACATTGAGGCGGGGAGGGGGATGGGGCCGACGCTGATGATGGCCAGCGAAAAGCGGGCCTACACGCTGACCGATATCGGCACCTACCTCGCCTACAAGGGCAAGCTGGAGCTGGCGCCGCTGGTGGACAAGGGGGAGTTACTGCTCAATGTCTACTCGGCGATCGCGGTAAATCCGGAAAAGGTGCCCGGGGCCAAACTTGATTTGGCCCGCAAGCTGATAGATTTCCTCACCTCACCCGAGATACAGGAGCTTATCGGTAGTTACGGTGTTGAGGAGTATGGCATGCCCCTGTTCATCCCCTGCGCCGGGGCAGCGCCCGAGTAACCTTGTTAAATTAAGGATGGCTAATTGACCGAGATATGGCACGGCCTACTCAAGGCGATAGAGCTCATCATCTCCCTTGACCCTGAGGTCATGGAGATAGCGGGGAGGTCGCTCCGCATTTCCCTAACTTCGGCTTTCCTCGCCTCTCTCCTCTGCATCCCGCTGGCTAGCCTCATCCACTTCCACCAGTTCCGGGGCAAGAGGATTTTAATTAGCCTGATTCAGACTTTCTTCAGCCTGCCCACGGTGGCGGTGGGGCTGTTCGTTTTTGTCCTCTTTTCCCGGGCGGGGCCGTTGGGTGGGCTGGGCTTGATGTTCACCCCGGTGGTGATGGTGCTGGGGCAGATGCTCCTCATCACCCCGATACTGCTTGGTCTGACCATCGCCGCTTTGAGCGGCGTGGACCAGATGGTCTTGGATACCGCCCGCTCGCTCGGCGCCAGCGGCTTTCAGATGGCGCTCGCGGTGTTAAGAGAGGCCAGATTCGCGGTTATGGCGGCGGTCATCATGGGGTTTGGCCGGGCCATCTCTGAGCTGGGCATCGCCATTATGGTCGGTGGCAATATCAGAGGGTTCACCAGGGTCATCACCACCGCCATATCGCTGGAGACATCCAAGGGTGACCTGGAGCTATCCATCGCTCTGGGCATAATTCTCATTGCCATCGCCCTGGTCATCAATATCATCCTGAATCGGATTCAGCAGAGGTAGCTATGCCACTGATAGAAACAGTGAACCTGTGCCAGAAGCGTGGGGAGCGGGATATCTTGAAGAACGTCAACCTGCAGGTTGAGCCGGGCGAGGTCTTTGCCCTCATCGGCCCCACCGGCGCCGGCAAAACCACGCTTCTGCGTTTGCTTGACCTCATTGATGTGCCCACCTCAGGCAAGATATATTTTGACGGGATAGATACCGCCGGGTCAGCCAGGATGAGATTGGAGCTCCGCCGGCGGATGGCGTTTGTCCTCCAGAAGCCGGTGGTGTTCAACTTGAGCGTCTATGATAACATCGCCTATGGCCTCAAGTGGCGGGGAATAGGGGGGAGCAGGCTGCGCTCAAGAGTGGAGGCTGCGCTGGAGATGGTCGGCCTTGCCGCGGAGAAAGGGCGCAACGCTCGAAGTTTATCCGGGGGCGAGGTGCAGAGGGTGGCCATCGCCCGGGCCATCGCCCTTGAGCCGGAGGTGTTGCTGCTGGACGAGCCCACCGCTAACCTTGACCCGATTTCGGCAGCAAGGATTGAGGAGCTGATAACCAGCATCATCCGGCACTACGCCACCACCATCATCATGGCCACGCATGATATGTCCCAGGGACACCGCCTGGCGGACAGGGTAGGGGTGCTGATGGACGGCGAGCTGGTGCAAACCGGAAGCTCAAGGGAAGTTTTCACCTCTCCCCGAAACAGGGAGGTGGCTGAGTTCGTCGGCGTGGAGAATATTATTGACGGGGTAATTATCTCCAGTGAGGAGAGGGTGGTCACCATAGAGAGCGGCGGCAAGCTGATTGAGGCGATTTCAGATTACGCCCTCGGGGAAAAGGTCAGCGTCTGCGTCCGGCCGGAGGATATCACCCTGGCCCTCACCAGGCTGTCCAGCAGCGCCCGCAACTCATTCGAGGGGGAGATAACCTGGGTGGTATCAATGGGCCCGCTCGCTCGCGTTGAGGTGAACTGTGGCTTCCCGCTGGTGGCGCTGGTGACCAGGAGGTCAGCCGAGGAGATGGGGTTGGCCAAGGGGAGGAGAATTTACGCCACCTTTAAAGCCACCGCCGCGCACGTCATCAGGAGGAATTGACAGCCAGATTTATAAGTGCTATATTTCTGGGTGTTGGCAGCGTAGCTCAGCGGAAGAGCAGGGGACTCATAAGCCCTTGGTCGCTGGTTCAAATCCAGCCGCTGCCACTGCAAAGCTCGGCAACCAGTTGACTTGGCACAAGCTTCAAAGCCGAAGCAGAGGCTAGGGCGACCAGTTGACTAAGCAAAAATAAGACGTAGGGCCGACCGCAATGAAAGGTGAAGCGGAAAAACAAGAGTATCGGATTACAAGAACTAGTGGAGGGATTCCTCTTTTCCCTCCAGGCCGAGGGGCGCGCAGCATCGACTTATGAGTACTACGAGAAGCTTTTAAGACATTTTCTATATTACGCCAAAAGCCAAGACTGGCCTGATGAGCTCGACCTCTTAGACGCGAAGCAAATCAGGCAATTTTTGTCATGGGTAGGCTCAAGAAGTTTTGAGTACATTGCAGGTAATAACGGCCACAGGTTCATCAAGGCTAAACCATCAACAGCCTACCGTTACTTCAAAGGACTAAGGCGACTCTTTAACTGGGGTGTCAACGAAGGCCTTCTGGAGGAAAGTCCTGTAAAAGAGATTCATTTTAAGACTCCACCTCCACCGCCTATAGACCCTTACGGGTTAGAGGACCTAAAAAGATTTCTTGCCGTCTGTGAGCTTGACATCAAAAGTGGGGCGCGTTTCACGGGTCTGCGGAACAAGGCTATGCTATTGCTTTTCCTCGACTCGGGCTTGCGCCTTAGTGAGCAGGCGCATGTAAGACTTGAAGACCTGAATCTGGAGCAAAGGCTGGTTAGAGTAGTCGGCAAAGGGAACAAAGCAGGTATTTGCCCATTTTCAGCTAAGACAGCAAAGGCAATCTGGCTCTACTTGTTAGAGAGAAAAAGGCGAGCAAAGTGTGATGCCCTGTGGGTGACGGAGGAAGGTAGGCCACTCACCGTAGCTGGCATTAGCTCGTGGTTCACACGCCTGAAGAAACGTGCTGGAGTAAATAGCCCTGGCCGTCTGCATCGTCTACGTCACACTAGTGCTCTCCAATACCTAAGAAGAGCCAAAGACTCATTCTTGCTCCAACTGTTCCTGCGTCACGAGGATCTGACGATGAGCCGGCGGTATACCCAAGGCCTAAAACAAGAGGAGGCCATTGAGGCGCACCGACACGGCGCTTCTCCTGTGGAGGGGCTTGGGCTCAGCTAGCAGTGTGGCAGAGACGGTGCAGGCTGATGCTGTGCTCAAGAGCTTCACTGCTGGAGCCCAGTCTCCTTCAGCTTGTGCCCGGTCTACACCAGGTTCTTTGCTGATGTTTCGGCTTCGCAGTCGCTGCTGGTTTGAAATAGCTTTGCAAAATGCTTGAACTACCATATCAAGTTCGCCAAACGGCATATCGTCTCGGGAAGGAGATATTGCCAGCAATTCAGCCTGGGTGCCCAGCGATGGGTCGAACCCAAACGTCCACTGTAAAATCCAGTTCAGGAGGCCGTTCCTTCAGATAGATCGTATCCGACCACGAAATCGCAAGATGCAATTTTTGAGAGTTATCCCAGTCGCGGTAGCGCAGTGGGACAGCATTGTGAGTGACGGGAAGGGGGTATTCTAACACCAGACCTGTCGTGCCTAGGTTTAGGACCTCGCTCACTGCGTCAATGCTACCGCCTCCTCTCGCTCGTATGCTAAAAGTGAATGTGGAAGCTTCGTTGGCGACCACTTTGAACCTGTCAATCCATACGCAATTTGCGGGCAAGGTAACGTCAAGGTGTTCTACGATTCCCCACGGCACCGTCACCCTTGTCACCAATTCCTTGCACTCCCAGGTCCTGGCCGTGGGCTTCGCTTCGGGGTAACCGGCAGCTCTAGCGAGCATACCGTCTGGCACTTCCAGGATTTCTTCAAGAGCCAGGATAGTCTGATAGGGTGGTGGTCTGCGCTGCCCACTTTCCCACCTTGAGACAATTGACCCGCCTTTCAGGCTCGTGTAGTGAGGATCACGTTGCGAGAGCTCTCCGTAGAGTTCCCACTGGGTAAACCCCCGCTCTCTGCGGTATTTTCTCAGTAACTGTCCGAATTTCTCTGTCATTTTTGCTTATTTGCCCGGCGGGGATATTTGTCAAATTTTCTAGGCGCGTATTTTCCAGGAAGGCAAACTCTCTTTTGCTACAATTTTAGCACAATGATTGAAAAAGGTTCTGGTATCAACAAGCATGACATTATCGCTGAGCTGGTCAAGCACGCCTACACGAAGACTTACAAGATGAGGTTGGTTGGGCCCGGGTCGGTTGAGGCGACCATACCGGGTGCCATTGTTGAGCGCGAAGCGAAAAGGCACGGTCTCTCGGTTGAAGAATTTATCAAGGTCTACAGGGTCGAATATCTATTTGGCGATTTCAGTGGGGCCTTTATCAGGTTTACAAGACAGCCGAGTGGGCACGAAGAGCCGGTTTAACCCGAGGGGGTAGCTCAGAGATGAAACGGAGAAAGCCTGACGTCACGACCCAGATCAGTGTCCAGGAGGCGGGTCGACGAGGCGGCCAGTCAACTCTTAGAAATCGAGGGACTGAATTCTTTCGCGAAATAGGAAGAAGAGGCGGCCGGCGGACAGCCGAGCTCTATCGGGGGTTGCTCAGTGAGTTTGGCAAGAGAGGCGGCCGACCCCGTCGGCCTGTTTTGAGTGAATACGTGGGGGAAGAAACCAGCAAGCGCTAGAAGGAGGTGAGGTTCGCTGGTCGGCCGCGCCAGGTTTCTTCCCCCGCCAGCTGTATCAAGGTTGAGAGTGAGACTTGAGGTGACGTCGCGGTCGGCGGACTCGCATGTCTAATTATAGCACGTTAACCGATGCCGTTGTAGAGGTACTGCGAGCAAGGGCTGCTGAATTCGGGGATGACTTCCAGCTCAAGCGTGAGTCATCCGATAAGCTCCGGGTGCGCTGCTTTCGTCCACAGCGGCACAAGAACGGAGATGCCCATCCCTCAGCAGTCTACCACTTGGGGAAATATATCTACTGTCCCGTTTGTGGTTTCAAAGAGAGTGAGAAGAAACTTGCTAACAGACTGGGTCTCGGAGTCATAGAAGGTGGTCTCACCCTGCAAACATTGGCGGAAGCTAAAAGGTTACCTGTTGACTTCCTTCAGAAGTGGGGATGGCGTACGCAGAAAGGCAAGGATGGCAAAGCTAGGGTGCTGATACCCTGGTATGACGAGCAGGGAGTGATGAAGCATGCTCCGGCCTACCATGTTCGCCACTACATCAACAAAGGAGACGAGGAAGGCCCCCGCTTTACCTGGGATCTGCCACGAAGTAGTGAGCTACGACCATATGGTGTTTGGCGCATCTCCGAGTGGATAGAAGAAGCCAAAGCATCAAGCATCACCTCTTACATCTGCCTAACTGAGTCGGAGCTGGATTGCCTGACCCTCTGGTTGCATGGTATTCCGGCTAATGCCACTGGTGGCGCCGATGGGTGGCGTAGTAGCTGGGCTGGATATTTCTCAGCTTTTCAAAGGGTTGTCATCCTTCAAGAGCCAGGGCAAGCAGGCCTGGAAATGGTAAAGCGCATCGGCAAGGACCTGATAAGAGTAAACGCGGCGCGTAGCCAAACAGGCGAAGACACCGGTGAAATCCTCGCTTGCCCGTTCCCGGAGGATATCAAAGATGCTAGCGCATTGCATCTCAGTGTCAATGGTGATAGCACAAGATTTCGCAGCGCTATGCAGAGGTTGATTAAACGGGCTGTCCCTGCGGCTGAAATAATTGCCAAGCTGGAGTCCGAGGAGCAGGAGCAGGGTAAGAGAGAGCAGGAAGAGGAGCGTCAGCGGCTTCTCGAGCTAGCCAGGCCGTTACTGGATGACCCAGGGGTATTGCACCGGGCGATTCACACCGTTGAAGACCTCGGAGTCGTAGGAGAGCGGCGGAATATCGGGCTCCTGCGTCTCTTAGTCCGCAGCCGTGCCCTTGCCCGTCCCGTAAATGTTGAAGTGAATTCTCCTTCATCCGCAGGCAAGACGCATACCGTGACGGGCACCCTAGCACTGGAGGATGATAAGGCCTACTACGAACTCACAGCCAGCACCGAAAGGGCTCTGATATATCTGGAAGAGCCACTGGCTCACCGTATCCTCTACATTCAGGAGCCTGAGGGACTTGCCCAGGGCGTTGGGTTTGCTGCGATAAAGAGCCTAGTCTGGGAAGGCCGTCTCAAATATGACACGGTAGTTAAGGAAGGTGATGATTTTGTAGGGAGGCATATCGAGAAAGAGGGGCCCACCGGACTTATTGTCACGACCACAACAGGACTTGAGGAGCAACTGAGTAACCGCCTTCTGCGACTTGAAGTTGATGCTAGCAGCGAGCAAACCCGGCGTGTATTGAATGTTATCGCCCGGCGCGTGAACGGTGCTAAGCCTAACATCGACCTTGCACCCTGGCATGCATTTAGTCGGCTTCTTGGTGAGCCCACAGATGTGGAGATTCCGTTTAGCTACTACTTGGCTGAGAGGATATCGACCTCAGCATTGAGGATTCGCCGAGACTTTACTCATCTTCTCACTCTGATTCAGGCCTCGGCTGTGGAACATCAATATCAGCGGTCTAAAACGCAGGATGGACGCATCATAGCCACTGTTGCCGATTATGCTCACGTCTATTCTTTAGTAAAAGACGTATTCCAGGCAGTCCAAGAAGAGGGGATAACCAGAGCGGATCGCGAGATGATAGCTGCCGTGGAGTATTTGACGACACCCGAGGACAGTAAACCAGGAGAAAAGCCGGTGACGCAGGCGGCAATCAGGTCGCATCTAGGCTTAAGCAAGAGTCAGGTCTCCTACAGGGTGAACCGTCTAATTGGATTAGGTTATCTCGCAAATCTGGAACAGCGGAGGGGTAAGCCTCAACAAATCGTGCTGGGGGCGCCGCTGCCTGAGGAGGTGCCGCCTCTACCCTCACCGTGCCGGGTTGCAGAGTGGCTCATTGAAGCGGGCAGAGACGACCTGGTTATCCCTTGGGTAGACCCGGTTACTGGTGAGGTGCATGACTGTGCAAAGCATGTTCCTACATACCAAGCACCGACTGGTACTCTCACCCGAACTCCCGAACCGTGCCTTCGCTGCCTCAATTCTGAAGTTGAGACACAGGGTTCAGCTACGGACCGAACACCCGAACCGTCAGCAGTAAGCACACCGAGGGGTTCGGGTGTTCGGTTAAAAAGCGCTGATGATGCTGAATCTAGTACTGTAAAAACACCGCGACCACCATCGCGGACCACGACTGTCGCTGGGTGCGATAACAAAGACCCGTGCGACGGCTTCCTTGCTGAGGTTGATGATGGAAGGGCTGATCTTGAAGGGCAGATGGTGCGTGGCAAGAGAGCCATTGCACTGGCTAAAGATAGAGGGTTTGACTCTTCCCAATGGGAAGCCGAGCTAGGGAAGTTGGAGGCATTTGCTCAAGCTAAGGAGGTGGCCCAGCATACCAAAGAGTTGCTTAGCAGTAGAGGGTGGTGCCTGTGGAAGTGCAGTGTCCTTGATGGCGACATCATTGTGGTTCTGAGGGACGAACTCGTCACGGGGTATCCTGAAGGGTATCCCGTCTACACTGAGGCTGAGCTTGAGGAGCTATGCCAGGGCGGAGTCAGCGAGGCGACCATCAGGCTGATCCACGAAGCAAAGAAAACAGCCGGTGCTACTGTCGAGAGTGTGGAGAATGCCAGAGGAAGAGCTACTAGTGGGGAAAGACGAGCTGGCGCAGATTTGCATGAGTATCGTAGGTGACGTACGGCAAACGGCATGGTAAACAGCAGGTGGTAAACGATAGTAAGGAACAAGCAGGGAAAAGCCGGGCAGGGTAGCATATGAGGGGGTCACCCCCCACCCAGGGAGAGAGCTGAGCAGTCAGGGTGGTATGGTATACAGAGATGGTATACAACCATGGTATACAGGAGGTATGCAAGCAGGATGACAACCGCAAGGGAGCGATACGAAAAGAAAACAAAGGTCATCACCTTCCGAGTTAATCTGGAGGTTTATGCTGAGCTTGAGGAGATAAGGGCTAAGGGCGGACTTTCTTACTCCGACCTGATTAAGGCTGGAGCTGGGATTGCAAGACAGGAGATAGCAGCTAAGCTGGCCCAGATAAGCGGCTTGCAGGATAGGCTCGCAGAACTCAGCGCAGCTGTAGAGCGAAAGCAGCAGGAGCTGGACCAGTTTGTGAACGAAGAGAGGGCGCGCCGCTTAAAGCAACTGGACACCGAGATGGCGGCGTTCAAGCTTTTTGACCGCCGATGGAGCACGGAGCAGGTCAGTTTGAAGCTTAGCATTGCCCAGGAAGAGGTTCTTTGCTATCTTCAAGAGTGGGCTCAGGAGCGAAAGGAGAAGCGCGTCCTAGAGCGGGAATTGCTCAGAGCATGCTTGAAGAAACACATCGAGATCCTCCAGCAACGGATGAGCTTTGCTCACCTTCTGCCCAGTACTTCCCAGGAAACACTCCAAGAGCTGGAAAGGCTAATCAAGAACTGCCAGCGTCTGCTTAGTGCTCCGTCCAGAATCAGTAAGGCTGACAGAGAGTTCCTGCTGGCTGAATACTCGGCGAGAATCCTGCCGAAGCGAGGAAGCACGCCATGACGATGCCTCTGAGACTACGGCAGGGAGAATCGCTCGGAGATCGGAGAAGTGCCGCTCCTTGCCTACACCGGGGAATAAGCGCAAGGGGGGCTACGTTGTAAATGGTCGGTACCCCGACATGATTTGAACCTGCACCCGCTCTATCGCCCTCAGCTAACTGATTAGATTTACCCAGAGAGATTCGCCTGATTTTCGATTAAAGGGTTTCTTTTTGCTTCTAAAAACACTCGTCCCCGCCCGGGAGAGAGGAAAATCTCCAGCGGTTTTCTCATATAACAAAAGGACTTTTTGTGCGATGCTATTCGTAGAATTGACTTTGCACCTTAACAAACATCGGTAACCTT
>MTNR01000066.1 GCA_002011495.1 Dehalococcoides sp. JdFR-56
AGGATGGCGCCCAGCCGGCGGGCCACCCTGTCATTCTCCTCAAAGTCGGCCAGGATGCCGCCGGTGCACAGGATATCTTCGGTTACCTCGCACATGGTGGTTCCCCGCGCCCCGTTTTTGATCGCCTCAACCCGAGCATCGGTGTGGGTTATTGACCAGCTGGTAGGCAGGAAGAAGACATCTGCCCGAGCACAGGCTCCTACCACTGGCTTAGGCACCTGTCTCCCGTGAGCACCGGTCGGGGGGAACATCACGATGGTCGGTATCCCACCTACGGCATAAGCCGCCCCGGCCAGCACCTCGGCAATGCGCAGCTTATGGCTATCGCAGGCAATCACCACATTCTCGCCAGGCTTGACAGCGGCACATTGGGTCATCAGCTTGTACGCCCCGGGCATCATCTCAATGATACTGGATGGTGCTGGCATATAATGGAAATAATGAATTGGCCATGTCATTTAAAGCTACCTCCCTTGACCTAATCTGTGGTCTTTCAAAGCCAAATTCTGTCACCTCATTTGCCCTCTTCACATAATTGCCGCTTCACCTCCCTTCGCTGGGCAGCAACCCGCCCTGCGTTTCCTTCTAGCTTCAGCAAAGGGCGTCAGCAGAATACACAAAGTACTTGAACCATACTCAATAAGATAGCGTTAATCCACCGTCTACCACATAATTAGCTCCTGTGACGAAACTAGCTTCATCCGAAGCCAAAAAAACTATTACATTGGCTATCTCCTCAGGTTTACCGTACCTGCCCAGGTGAATCATTTTGATTTGCCTCTGCAAGAATTCCTCGGGCATGCTAAGGACGCGCCCGGTTCCGGTTAACGCCGGAGAAACGCAGTTAACGTTTATCCCATACTGGGCCAGCTCTTTAGCTAGTGACTTAGTAAAAGCGATGATACCACCTTTGGCGGCAGCGTAGTCAGCCGTATTCGCCTGACCCACCATGCCAGCAACTGAAGCCACATTTACTATCTTGCCGTACCGCCGCTCTATCATATGGTTAATCACCGCCCGACAGCAATTAAGCGGTCCATAGAGATTGAGAGCAAAAATGCGGTCCCAAACCTCCTTGTCTGATTGGGAGAAGGGGCCTATCTCTGCTGGGATAGCTCCCCCAGCGATGTTAGCCATGATATCTATTTGGCCAAATTTATCTAGGGCAGCTTTGGCCATCCGGTTAGCCTCATCAAGGCTGGTTACATCCACCCTCAGGGCTATCGCCTGGCCGCCCTGGGCTTTGATTTCGTTGGCCACTTTATCAGCATCATCAATATTTATGTCAGCTATCACCACTCTGGCGCCTTCACTGGCTAGGATGTGACTGGTAGCTCGAGCAATGCCGCTAGCACCCCCGGTGACAATAGCCACCCTATCTCTGAATCTGGCGCCTCCCATCATTCAACCTCTCCTTTCCTGTTTCGGCTAACATGATTATCAGATGCGTAACTTTGGGCAAAAATCTGTTGATAATTGGCGCTAAACCTGGTCCAATATTTCCTCTATCTGCTCATCGGTCAGGCTCTCATACTTATCCCTTGCCAGCAGTTCATTCAAAGTTTTTTTGGTCCACACATCAAAAGCAATGTCTCCATCCTCAGGAAGATATCCGGAAAACTTAAATGTGGCTGGCCTGATCACCACATCTGGGTTGTAAGCCCAGCCAAAGTCCCATACCTCCTCTGGGTATGCGGTGAGAAAGACTATCTTACCCTGATAGCGGCCTTCAGCCCCTATATATACACAGGGGATTACATGATCCACTTGCCAACCTATTTCCTTTAAGGCGTTGATAGTAAACGTCTTCAAAATCCAGGGGTCGAAGTTTATCTCGAGGTTAGCATGGACATGGGTATAGTGGCCACACTCAATCATCCTGAGGGTCTTCTTCCAGTGAGCTGACTGGAAATATTTCTCTATTTCCCGTTCTTCTCTGGGTCCTACACATTTGAAATCAAACTGTTTATAGTAGTCGTCCATATACTTCTTACCCCAGCCGATTAAGTTCTTCCCGGCCTCACCGTGGTCGGGACTGGCTGGTTCCAAAACTACGTTGGGATTATACCTCCAGTACATATCAATGGCTGGAATATACAGGCTCCTCTCAGGGTCATACGGATGGACGCTGTGCAGACCAGCTACACCTGGCGAAGGAGATGTCAAATCAATTTTTCTATCCAGTGCAAGTCCTTTCCGCGCAAAATACCGCTCCATCAGCTTGCATAGAGATAGCGCCTCCACCCTATTCTCCCAATACATATGAATGTGGTATATCTCCTCCTCTGTCTGCGTCAACATACGCATTAGCTCTTGCCACTGGTCTGATTTGAAATAATTCACCACAGCTGCTGTAATTTCTTTTTGGTTCATAATTTACTCCTGTTTTTGCTTGGTTTTTACCTTATTGCTGTATTTTCGTATAGTATGCTTTTTTGAAAATAGCCTGTCAATAGGTTTGCGGCTCTACCACGAATGTAAAAAGCTGTGGTGACAAATAAAAGGCAGGACTTTGTCAGAACTACACTCCCTTGACGCATGATAAACACGGGAAAAACCTAGTCTGCGCCGCAATCCCTCGAGCTCCGTCCTCATCACCACCCACCAAAGCTGAGCAGAACCGGTCAATTTGGGGGCTTGACAACCGTGATATAATAATTATGACGCAGTTCGCATGAGAATATCACTTGGGAATATCACGGACGAGCCTGGCTCCTTGACATAGTCAAAAATTAGGGTGAATGACCAATATTATGAAAACAGGAGGTGGTAGCCTTCGAAAGAAAAGATTTTGACACGCTGGATTTCAAATTTCGGGGAGGAGGATAAAATGAAAAAAATATTTACCTTAGTTATGGTGGTGGCATTGCTTGGTGGCCTAGTGGCGGCTGGCTGCGCGGCTCCGGCGCCAGCGCCTGCCCCAGCTCCAGCGCCAGCACCAGCACCCGCTCCAGCTCCAGCCCCAGCTCCAGCGCCAGCACCAGCACCCGCTCCAGCCCCAGCTCCAGCCGCACCTGCGGAGGTGATAACCTGGGTAGGGCAATCACTGTGGCCTGAGGGAAGGGCCGGTACGGAGGCAATGAAGAGGCTCGCCGCTGCCGTTGAAGAGGCAAGTGGAGGGCGCCTGGTGATGCAAGTGCAGCCTGCCGGCGCTATTGTGCCCGCCTACGAGGAGTTCTGGGGAATACATGAGGGCACCCTTGATTGGGCCCTCTGGGCTTCCACCACCATCAGTGGGGAGCTTCGCTTCGGTAGCATTATCGCCCATACTGCTGCCAGAATTCCCCCTCTACAGTTCAATATCTTTATGGAATCAGTGGGCTATGACCTCACCAATAAGTGGTACGGGAAAAAAGGATACGACGTCTACGATGTCACTGGCTTTCCTGGTACCCCTGAGGTCTTCATGCACTCCACCAAGCCGCTAAGAACGCCCGATGATTACAAAGGCATGAATGTCCGAATCTCCGGTGACGCCGCTGAGGCCTTCATGCGCCTTGGCGCCAGCACCGTGTTCATGCCGGCGGGTGAAATCTACGAGGCGACGATGCGTGGCGTAATTGATGCTTTTGAAATGAGCTCCCCCAGCATCAACCTGGAATTCGCCTACCATGAAGTCGCCAAGTATATCTATCTTTCCCCTGTCCGGGCGCCCACTGAGCACATTCCTCTGGGGGTGAAACGGAGCAAGTGGGAAACATTGCCCGACGACCTCAAGCTAATTGTGAGGGAGCTCGGCCGCTCCGAAGGACTAAGGTATCATACCACGCTGGTGCTTAGAGAGAAAGAAGCGATCCAGGCATTCAAAGACTACGGCAACATCGTAGAGCCGCTGCCCAAGGAGATAGAGGATGCATTCAAGAAAGAGTTTGACAAATGGATGGACGAGATCGCGGCGGACTATCCCGAATTCAAGGAATTCCTGGACGCCGAGCGTGCCTGGGCGGTGATGTGGTATGAGCTGTACGGACTTCCCGACTGGGCAGTACCCCCAGACGAATGGCGAAGCTGAGGCTAGATTGCCTCAAAAATTCAATATGTCTCCGCTCCGGGGAGAACCCCGGAGCGGAGCATAATAAATAAGCGATGAGAAAGATACTGAAAGCGATTGATGCTAGCAACGAGTATGTCGCCTGGGCGGCAAAGTGGATTGCTGTTTTCATCGTTCTGGTCGTTTGCACTGAAGTTTTTCTGCGGTATGTCTTAGGTAGCCCAACCATCCAGTTACCCGAAGTCATGATTATGGCTGGGACGGCTCTTTATACCCTCTCCTGGGGATATATCTATCGCCAGCAGCGGCATGTGAGAGTAGATGTTGTTTATGCTCACCTGTCAGCCAAGTGGAAAGCCATCATTGATGTGATTGGTGGCGTGATTTGGCTCCTGCCACTGGTTATTTTGCTGACCTACGGTGCTGGGAAGTATGTGATATTCTCCTGGGCACACATGGAAAGGTCACCTTGGCACCATTGGTACCCCATACTTGGTCCAATAAGAACGATTGTGTTTATCGGAGTGCTTTTGCTTACTCTTCAGGCTTTGGCCCAATTCTTTCGTGATATATATTTACTGGTGAGGAATAGAGCTTATGATTGACTTGAGCCCTGAGATGACCGCGGCGGTCATGCTTGCTGTCGTCTTCATTGGGGTGATGCTTGGTTTCCCGCTGGCTTTTGTCATTGGTGGTATCGCTGTCACCATGGGGATTCTCCTTTTCGGCCCAGCCCTGGCCACTGATATCATGTACCGCCGCGCCTACAGCTTGTTAAGCAACTATATTTTGCTGGCAGTACCCGGATTTATTTTCATGGGCGTCATGCTGGGCTATTCAGGGATAACCGAGAAAATGTTTTCTGCCCTGTATGTCTGGCTTGGTGGCTTCAGGGGTGGGCTGGCGGTAGTTACCATTTTGGTGGGCACCATCATGGCGGCCACGGTGGGCATCATCGGCGCCTCGGTCACCGCGCTGGCAATTATCGCCCTTCCTGAGATGGTCAAGCGGGGTTATAGCAAATCTTTGGCCAGTGGTGCCGTCTGTGCCGGTGGTACCTTGGGCATCCTGATTCCACCCAGCATTATGCTGGTGGTTTACGGGCCAATGGCGGCGCTCTCAGTAGGTAAACTGTTTTTCGCCGCCTTTATCCCCGGGTTTATCCTTTCGGGACTATACATTACCTACATCACTATCTACAGTTTTGCCAAACCGCAAGTGGCACCCGTGGTGGCGCCGGAGGAAAGGGCAGTCCCCTTGCTTAAGAAAACCGCTGACCTTTTTATTTCACTAGTGCCGCCAGCGATATTAATTATGGCGGTGCTGGGAAGTATTTTCATGGGGATAGCTACGCCAACTGAAGCTGCCGGCGTGGGTGCTCTCGCCGCCACACTGCTCGCCGTTGCCCATCGACGGTTCAACCTGCAGGTGCTGAAGGAAGCGGCGCGAGAAACACTAGTTGTTTCCGGGATGGTGATGGCCATCGGTGCCATGGCTTTTGCCTTCGTCGGCGTCTTTATGCGTGCCGGCGGTGGGGATGCAGTGAAAGAGATTATTCTCGCTGCCCCTGGCGGCAAATGGGGCATCTTTGCCATTGTCATGTTCGTCGTCTTCATGCTGGGCTATTTTATTGACTGGCTGGGCATCCTCTTCATTGTGGTGCCGATAATCACACCCGTTGGTGATGCGCTCGGCTTTGACCCGCTCTGGTTTGCCATGATGATTTGCGTCAACCTCCAGACTTCCTTCATGACACCGCCCTTCGCCTACGCCATCTTCTATCTTAAGGGGGCGGCTGACCCGTCCCTAGGGATAACGGCCGGAGACATTATCCGCGGGGTATTCCCGTTCGTTTTCCTCATCTTGATTGCGCTTGGACTGCTGGTCGCCTTTCCCCAGCTGATTCTGTGGCTACCGGGGCAAATGATAAAGGCTTTCTAGCCCCCTACTGACTGGTTCGCCAGATGGGCAGTGGTCCTTGCTACGCTGTTGGCTGCAACCGGGCTTCGCCTTCCAACTCCCTGAGGCTGGCTTGGGCTCGGAACGTTAATCCCTAAAGGAGTACTTTAGTGCATTTCTGCTTTATGCTTGGCACATGGCCAGAGTGCCCTCCGATATGAAAATTAAGGGGCGAGTGAGATAAGTACCAGGCCAAATACGATGAGACAAGAACCGAGAACACGACCTTTACCGAAGGGTTCCCCGAGCATAAAGGTACCGAGCAAAACTCCGATGACTATCCCTACCTCCCGGGCCGGTGCAATGTAACTCACCCTAGAAAATTGCAGGGCAAACAAAATTAAGCCATAGGCAATGAACAGCAGAAGACCAGATATGATAATGCTGCCAGTGTTCTCTTTCATTTCAGTGCGTATTGCCTTAGTGCCGTGAGTCCGATATACATATGGTGCGAGAAACAGAGTGCTGCCTAACACTAAGAAGTACATGTACAAAAAAGGGTTAACATAGCTGACACCCATTTTATCCCATACTGAATACACCGCGATAACCAAGCCCGTAAGCAAAGCATATCGTGCCCCAGCTTCCCGGAAAAACCTGAAGGGATCGTGGAGAACTTTCTGAAACTGCCCCCACCAGTAGACGGTAAATATGCCTAGAACCACAGAGATTATACCAACTATTGCCAGTGTCGTAAGGATTTCTTTGAGTAACAACACGCCTATGACTGGCACCAATGCCGGGCCCGTGCCCCTGGCAACAGGATACACCAACGAAAGGTCAGCATAAGTATAACTGCGTCCCAGAAAAACGAAATAGAGAGCGTGCAAAATAGCTGTACCGAAAATGAACCACCAGCCTGGATACGAGATAGGGTATCTCCAGATTAAGATAGCCGCGAGAGGAAGTACCAATACACTTATAGATATGAGCATCCACCAAATAAATACTTCCTGATTGGTTGCCCGCTTTGCTAGGAAGTTCCAAGTAGCATGAGCTACTGCCGATAAAAGTACTAGTATAAGGGCAAGGGTAGTCACGGGGAGAGTATAGCATTAAATATATTCGGGGACAATAAAACTAACTGACATATCTGGGGAAATTTCCTTTTCCTTTTGGTAGACAAAATAGCGTTTCGCTCACTGATTCACAAAAGGAGCTGGGTCATGTGAAGCCCATTACCTCAACAGCCGGAAATTCGAAGAGCTTGTCACAAACAAGATAAAAGAGCGTATTCTGACTGAAGAGAACTTGCAGGAGCTTGTCCGGCTGGTCAATGAGGAAATAGATAGTGCTGCTGCGGACTACCGGGAAGAATTAGAAGTGGTCTCGGATGCGATTGCTGGCATTAACAGCCGTCTGGAGAGGTTATACGATGCGCTGGAGACGGGTAAGCTTGGGCTTGATGACCTGGCACCCAGAATCTAGCAGTTGAGACGTCAGCAGGAACGGCTCCAAGCCAGAAGGTGGGAGTTCTTTATTCCGTACACTTTGGTGGAGATAGGGGGATTCGAACCCCCGACCTCTGCGATGCGAACGCAGCGCTCTCCCAATTGAGCTATATCCCCACCTGACAATAGAAATTATACCATAAAAAATGCCCGTGATTAACCCCCTAGTGCTCCACCCGTTTCACCTGATAGCGCAATTTGCCGGCGGGCACGGACACCTCAACGATATCCCCTTCGCTCCGGCCGATAAGCGCCCTGCCCAAGGGGGAGGCGCAGGAGATTTTCCCCTGGGTTGGGTCCACCTCCTTGGGGTCAACTATCATGTAGCGCAGTTCCTCCCCGGAATTCAGGTCACACACGATGATACGGTCACCGATACCGGTCTTGAGCTCTGACTTCGGTGCCTCATCAATAATCTTGGCTGCCTTCAGGATTTCCTCCAGTTCCCTGATGCGCCCCTCCAGGTGCCCGAGCTGCTCCCTGGCGGCGGCGAGAGGCGCATTCTCACTGAAGTCTTTATCCGCCGCCGCCCGGCTTATCTCCTCAATGATCTGAGGGCGCCTGCGCTTGAGGGCAGCTAGCTCCGCTTCCAGCTCCGCATACCCCCGCTGGGTCAGCGAGATAGCCTCGGGCAGACCTTGCCTTGTCGAAGTTTGAGCACTAGCTTTTGCCTTCTTCGCCTTGAGGTGGACAGCAAGGTTGATCCGGCTCCATCCCGCCCGCTTGGCATAAGCCAGGAAAGCGCGTACCGGCTCAAGCTTTCTGGCGTAGTCTTTATCGGATAGGGACAATCGCTCCGCGTAGTTGGCTACTTCAGGAGCGCTGAGCTCATGAAGTGGCATTTCCCAGCCATACCAGCGGACGAATTTATACACCTCTGGCTGGCTTATCTCCTTTTCCCGGGGTGGTAGCGTGGCCAGAAAAAGGCCGGCCGCCTCGCCCAAACTTAGATTCTGCCGAGCGCTCTCTACCATGGCCCCTCCCGATATCCCCCAAGCCTAGCCTGCGGGAACACGCGCCACCGGCTCTATGGGCAGGGCCTTGGGCTTATGAACTGGCTCCCAGATACAATGGAGGGGTGGAATATCAATGTAATTAAAGCCACCCGCCTTCTCTTTGGGGTCACCAAAGTGCCCGCTCTGCAGGCTAGGGAAACCTTGCTCGATGAGCAACCTTGAGGTCTCATCAATATCATCGCAGAGGAACTTGAGGTGATGGATTCCCTCACCGTGCTCGTCTATCCAGTCCTGATAGACAGAGTCCCCCTCAACGGGCTGAACCAACTCCAGCTCCAGGTCCCCGATGTAGGCATGGGCCAGCCTCTCCTTACCCCAGGCTGGTCTGCCATGATAGGTGCGGTCATAGAGGGCATGTGTCCCCCAATCACGAATCTCCCAGGGGCCAATGCCGAGGATATTCCAGTAATTCTCGGCCGTCCTCACCACGTCCTTGACGCAAATTCCCACCTGTTTTATGCCGGTGACCTTGACCTTGGCCGGGCTTTTTGCCTTCGGGTCCTCCGGGTAGAAAGTAGCCCCCGGAGGAGTGCCGCCAGTCCGGTTGCTTGTCTCCCAGATAGCCTTTAAGGGGACTCTGGTATCAAAGTAAGCGAATTGACCTTCGAGCTCCGGGCCAAAGTGCCCACTCATGATGGTGATAAAACCCATCGCCGCCATCTCCCTCTCCACCCTCTCTATATCCAAGTCCTCAACCAAGAATTTCAGATGATGGAGCCCTTCCCCGTGCTCATTGATCCAGTCTTGATAGACTGAAGCTCCCTCAATGGTTTCAAAGATCTCCAGCTCCAGTGGCCCCACCTGGGCCACCGCCCCCCGGTACTTGCCCCAGGCTGGCTTGCCGTAATACTTGAGGTCAGGGACCTCCGGCTGGCCAAAATCAAAGACCGCCCAGGGGCCAATGCCCAGGATATTCCAATAGCTCTCTATGGTCTTCTGCAGGTCATTGCACACGATGCACACCTGCTGAATCTGGGTAACCTTGACTCTAGCTGGACTTACTGCTGCCATACTCTATATCCTCCTTTTCCCGATACCGCTTGCTAGGGAATTGTAAGACCTACGCCCACTGATTGTCAACGCCGCTCAAACCAGAAAGGCTAGCGCACCACCCACTTCCCCGCCTCAACCGCGGTCAGAAAATCGAGCACCGCTCGGTTGAAGATGTCTGGCTCCTCCAAATTGATGGCATGCCCAGCCTGCGGGAAAACCAGTAAACCGGCGCCAGGCATGTGCTGCTTCATGATAAGCGCCGGGGCAAGGCACATGTCATCCTCATCCCCAACCATAATTAGAGCGGGTATTTTAAGCTCCTTTAGCTTCAGCTCTAGGGCAGAGATGGGTGGCCGTTTCAGGATGACCTCCCTGATGATGCGCGCCGAGCCTTCCGCCGAGTGCGCGGCGAGCTCATCAACGAACTCCCGCCAGCCCCGCGGGTCCTTGCGCCATAGCTGAACCCGGTTGGGCTCATAAGCATAGCGCTCAGCAACCGCCCTCCAGCCCTCTCTTTCAACCTGCCGGGCCATATCCTCCAGCTTGGTTTGGAAAATCTCCCGGTCGGTGGTGCCGGCACCAGTGGCCACGATGATCAGAGCCCGGGTCATCTCCGGATGAGCCAGGCCAAAGTTCAGGGCGATGTTTCCCCCCATGGAGCAGCCAGCCACATATGCCTCCCTGATGCCCAGATGGCGCAGGAGCTGATATAGGTCCTCAACCAGTATATCCTGAGAATAGGCGTTTGTCTCCTCCGGCACCTCCGAGGGAGGAAACCCCCGGTGATTGTAGGTAATCACCTGGTAGCGCCGGGAGAAGAACCTGACCTGGGGCTCCCAACTCTTATAAGTTCCAGCGAATTCATGGCTGAAAACCAGGGGAAACCCCTCCCCGGTTACCTCATAGTACAGCGAGACCCCATTTACCTTGGCCGTGGGCATAGCTCTCCTCCTCGGACATCACTCTGCAGGATAACTCCTGGTTATATTAACTCTCCCTTAACTCCGCTGTAAAGTGCCGCCTGAAAACCTAGCTAGCTCAGAAGGGAATCCTGATGATGCCCATCACCTTGGCCACCACGGCGCGCCCCAGCAGCATCAAGATGGCCTGGCTGTGCCAGTCAAAAGAGATGTCCCTAGCCTCAAGCAACGCCTCATCAATATGGTTAGCTTTAAGTATGTCAAATAGCTGGTCAAGGCGGTGGTCATCTAGCCGCTCAAAAAGCTTTCTTGCCCAGCGGCCTATCTTCAGCTCCCATTCCAGTCTCTCCCGCCACTCCCGCTCGTACCTGGCCAGGCTCTTCATCGAGAGGTCATCCTGCTCCAGCGCCTGGTGCAGAGTGTCCGCGGCGATGTCAGCACACAGCAAACCGTAATAAATACCGCCGCCCGTGGTTGGCTTCACCTGCCCGGCGGCATCTCCAACCACCACCACCCGCTCCCCGTGGGTTCTATCCAGTGGTTTTAAGGGAACTGCTCCGCAGCTCAGCTTGGATTCAGCGGAAACCACTTTTCCTTGAGCCTGAAGAGACTCAAGCCAATCTCTCAAATACCTCTCAGGGTTATGACGTGAGAGCAACCCTACCCTGGCTCGGCCTGGCCGGGTGGGCACTAGCCAGCCGAAAAAGCCGGGAGCTATCTTCTGCCCGAAGTGGACCTCCACCTCCTCTATTCCCGGCGTTTCCACCTCCGCCTGGGCGCCGAGGGCAAAGTCAGTGAGCTCGCCCAGCCCCAGTTTCTGCACTAGCCTAGAGCCAAAGCCAGCGGCAATGACCACGGCCCTAGCCTCAAAGTGGCGCCTCTCCTGCCGGGATACCTCAACCCTGACCCCCTTCTCCCCAACCGCGATATCGCTCACCGGGCTATCAAATACGTATTCCGCCCCCTCGCCTTGAGCTCGGCTGACCATGGCCAGGTCAAAGGCCGCCCGGTCCAAAATACAGGCCTGGCTTTCCTCTCGCCGCAGCTGGAGCAGCTTCCCCGAAGGCGAGAATAGCTTGGCGCTGTTCGCCCGCCGCAGAATAACGCCCTCATCAAGGTCAAAAGCGCGGGCGCACTCCTCACTGACGATGCCGGTGCAGCAGACTTTCTCCCCCACCTGGGGCCTGCGCTCCAGCACCATCACCCGGTGTCCCCTCCCGGCCAGCCGATGGGCGACCCGGCTCCCCACCGGCCCAGCGCCGATAACTATCACATCATACAATTTTAAAGCCTCGGCAAAGCGTCAATATGTTTTCCTAGCTTGGGCTCAGGGCAGTAACTTACCGAACGCCCTGCTGATAACCTTCTTGAGGTAGTGGAACGCTACCGGTATAATGGTAACCACAGCGATAACCAAAAGGGCGTTAAGACCGGTAATCCTGACACCGAATAGCAGGTTCAGGGCAAGGAGGGAGAGTGTCACCAGGGCGATGGAGAGCCCGAAGGAGAGGGCGATTCTCTCCAGGATATTTATCCCGCGGAAGAGGATGAGCGTCCAGGCAAAGCCAGGGAGCAGAAAAACGAGGATAAATGCCAAAAACGCCCGGATAGCAGGCAGGCGGTCAAGGAAAGGGAGGAAAAAATCAAATATTTGTCTCAGTGGGGATAACCAATCCAAGCTTTACTACCCCCTTCCCATCAACCGCGAGAATGGGTCAGCGGATGAACTGGCATAACCTTAAAGAGCTACCACGGTCAGCTTACCTCATGCCGCCGATATTGGCACTGGCCTTCTATCTCGCCTTTATTCCGCACCAGGGTTATCCCTACCCGGTGCACATCGATGAATGGGTTCATCTGGCTTACGCCAAGGCGCTGCTCAAGGCGGGCAGCGTGAGCTTCCCCGACCCCTTTCTGGGGGAGAGAATTATAACCATCAGCTCAAATCTAGAGGCAGGCTTCCACCTGTTCTGGGGGGTATTCCACCAGCTGAGCGGCATTTCTTGGCTTACTATCTTCAAATATTTTCCGGGCATCATCTTCGTCATCACCGTGCTCTCGGCCTATGTCCTGGGGGAGCGGCAGGGATTCGGCTGGGAGGCTGCCCTCTTCGTCTCCCTGATACCAACCACGGTGGGCATCCTGGGCCCCGGCTTTCTGGTGCCGGTGGCCATGGGGCTGCTCTTTATCCCCCTGGCCCTCTTCCTCGCCTTCAACTTCAGAACCGTGTGGGCTTACCTCGCGCTCTTCCTCCTTATCTCCTTTTTGCTCTCCATCCACGCCCCCTCGGCAATCATCGTGGTCATCCTGCTTGCCCCTTACATACTACTCAATCTGAAAAGCAACTTCAAGCACAGCCTGGGGATAACCCTGGCCTTGGCCATACCTTTTCTGGCGCCCTTCCCCTGGATAGTGGCTAAGCTGCTGCCCACGGCGAAAGAGCTATTTATCCCAAAGTCCCTCCCCACCTATGTCAGCTTCCCCCGGGTGTTGAAGGAATATGGCTACCTCCCCACCGCCCTCTGCCTCCTGGGCACCTTCCTCCTGGCGATAAGGGGCGGGAGGAGAAGCTACGGGCTGATACTGGGGTTACTGGCCCTGCTGGTGATGCTGGTCTCCTTCTACTCCTTCCACTACGGGCTCTCCATAATGTATGAGCGGGGGCTGGTGTTCATGATGCTGATGGTGGGTATTGTGGCTGGGGCTGGGCTGGCGGGAATAAGGAACTTCCATTTGCCCACCCGGCTTATCACGCCGCTGAGAATACCCTCTCTGGTTGGCCAGCACACGGGCAAACTCCTGTGCCTTGGCCTTATTGGCCTAGGGCTGGCGCTGGCCATTCCGGAGCGTCAGGATGCCACCTATTACCATATAATTGATGGGGAAGATTACCAGGCGTTCGTCTGGGTGAGGGAAAATGTGGCTGAAGAGTATGAGAAGGCTATCCTTGAGCCCTGGAAGGCAACCGCCTTTGCCGCCATCACCGGCAAGAACATCTATACCCGAATACACGCCTATCCCACCTCCAAGGACAATGAAGCCGCCAAATTCCTGGAGGAGGGCGCCAGTGATACCGCCTTCCTTAAAGAAAACGGGATTTCCATCGTCTACACCGAGGGGGAGGTACGCAATCCTGACCTGGTTGAGGTGAGAGACAACGTGTATCTGCTAAAAGGTCACTAGCATTTAAACCGAGTGTCATAAGACCTGCCGGCCAAGGTAGGCAAGGAATACTGTTTTAAAGGAGAGGCAAAATGCAGGAACACAAGCCCACTTATGAGGAAGCGCTGGCCATCTTCAAGGAATTTAACCAGAGCGAGAGCCTGCTGAAACACGCTTACTGCGTTGAAGGGGTAATGCGCTACTTCGCCCGGAAGAGGGGAGAGGATGAGGAAAAGTGGGGGATCATTGGGCTGGTGCATGACCTGGACTATGAGCGCTTCCCCGAGCAGCACTGCCAAAAGGCGCGGGAGATACTCGAGGAACGCGGTTGGCCCGAGGAGTACATACGGGCAATCGTCTCTCACGGCTGGGGCATCTGTAGTGACGTGGAGCCACAAACCGATATGGAGAAAATACTGTACGCCGTTGATGAGCTGACTGGGCTAGTGACCGCGGTGGCCCTGATCCGGCCGTCCAAGAGCCTCTCTGACTTAGAGACCAAGTCAGTGATGAAGAAATGGAAAGATAAGGGATTCGCCGCTGGGGTAAACCGCTCCATAATAGAGAAAGGGTGCCAGATGCTGGGGGTGGAGTTGAGCGAGCTCGTCACCGAGGTCATCGCCGGCATGCGCCAGGTGGCTGACAAGATAGGGCTATGAAAAGCTCTTTATGCCTTTTCATCGGCAAGGTTGAGCAGAGCCTGGGTGATCTCTGAGGTAGCTTCCTCTCGGGTGCTCCCGCGAACGAGGAAAGGATGGCCAATCTTGATTGTCACCTTGTGCCAGAGCCGGGGAAAGGGAAATTTATTATTCGGCAGAACCTTGTCTGTCCCCTCAACCCAAATTGGCAAGACCCTGGCCCCGGTGGTCAGAGCTAGCCACCCTGCCCCGCCTTTCAGCTTTCCCAGCTCTTTGCCGCCGGCGCTGGTAACCCTACCCTTCCTTATTGCCTTGAACGTCCTGGTCCCTTCAGGGAAAATGAGCACCCTTCCCCCGCTTTCCAAAATCTTCTTGAGGGTAAGCACGGTGCCGACCCTGCCATGCGCCCCCTCATTCCGATTGACGGGGACATTTATCCCCTGAAATAATCTCCAAAACGGGGGGTCATAAAAATTCTGTCTATCTGGGACGTTGGCCGGAATGAGTTTCTTGTAGAGCGAGAATTCCTTTTTTAATTCCCTAAGCCAGCTCAAGGAAAACTTCACCCGGGACCACAGGGGGGAAAATATCCAAGGAAAGTTCATCCAGGGAAAGCCAATCAGGGGGAGAATCACCGGCTCAAGTAGAGAGGGATGGTTTGAGACAATGATCAGCTTTTCCTCCCAGATGGGGAAGCGTTCAAAATGGAGAAACTTTATCCGGCCAAAGGCCTCCAAGAGACAGATAAATATCCCCAGCGCTGGCCCCAGGAGATAATTGACCGTTAAAAGCCTTATCTCGCCGACGAGATTCTTCTTCATCTCTGCATCGTCAGCAATACCGGCAAGCTTGAGAAAAGTAGTTATTAAGTAATTTAAGTAGCTCCTCCCCCTTTTGTCAAGGTCTGCAGTAAGGCAGCGGCTCCCCGATAAACGGTGAACGGGGGCATCGCTCCGGAGGAGAGAATAAGGCATGCCCCACCGGAGGTCTCCCAGCCCTATCCCTCCCAACGTATTCATCGCGCGCCCTCCTTCTGCTATACTAAGTAGCATCAAGGGAGAAGAGCCCTATGTCCGGGTCACAAAAATACTGGGCACTGGTCATCATCTTCCTGATAGCGGTCATCATCGGCGGCGGTCTGGCCATCTGGGCGAGATACCCCCGAAGCCAGCCGGTGGAAATCATCCTGCCTCCCACCCAAGAGATGCTCGGGGAGATTTATGTTGGCGGGGAGGTGAGTAACCCCGGCATCTACCCGTTTAAAGAGGATGACACCATAAGCGATATCATTCAGGCGGCGGGCGGGGTGGCCGCCGGGGCTGACCTCAGCGAGCTCAAGCTCTACATCCCCAGCGCAAATGAAGAGGCGCTGCCACAGAAAGTGAATATCAACCGGGCCGAGGCCTGGCTGCTGGAAGCTCTCCCCGGCATCGGCCCATCAAGGGCCCAGGCCATCATCCGGTACCGCCAGCAAAATGGGCGCTTTCACCACACCAGCGAATTGCTTGAAGTAGAGGGCATTGGCATCATCACCTACGAGAAGATCAAACACCTGATCACCGTGGATGACTAGAGCAAGGACGGAAGCTCGTGCCACTTATTCTGCTCAGCGGGGCCTGGGTGGCGGGTATTTTCCTAGGGGCAAGGCTGAGCCTGCCTCCGGCGCTCATCGCCACCGGGATTATCCCCCTCCCCCTGCTCTTCTTTTGCCGCCAGCACAGAAAGCGACTGATCCTGCTAAGCTTATGCCTCATCGCCTTCTTCGCCGCCGTCCCCTACTCTTACTCAAACCAGCACCGCATCACCGAGAGCCACCTTCGGTTCTACAATGACCGCGGGGTTATCGAGCTCAAGGGAATGGTGACCCAAGACCCTGAGGTCAGGGATAGAAGCGCCCGCCTCCGCCTCTCGGCCATGGAGATAAAGCAGGATGGGGAATGGCGGGAGGTTCAAGGCGATGCCCTGGTGTTTACCCCCAGATACCCCGCCTACCAGTATGGGGACGTGCTCCGCATAACCGGGGAACTGGAGACGCCAGCTAGTTTCAGTGACTTTGACTATCGGGGCTATCTGGCGCACCAGGGAATCTATACTGTCATGTTCTATCCCCAAATAGAAATAGAGGCGAGGGGGAAAGGCTCCAAGCTGCTGGCCTGGGTGTACACGTTAAGAAACCGCCTGGCCCAAACTCTGGCCACAGCACTCCCTGAGCCACAGGCGTCGCTGGCCCAGGGCATCATCCTGGGCATCCGGGGCAACATTCCGCCCGCGGTAAGAGACGATTTTGTCCAGAGTGGAACTGCCCATCTCCTGGCAATCTCCGGCCTTCATCTCGGCATCGTGGCGGGCATCCTTCTCAGCCTGGGCCTCTGGCTCTTCGGCCGCCAGCACTACCTATATATCTGGCTGGCGCTGGGCTTTATCTGGCTTTACGCCCTGCTCACCGGCCTGCACCCACCGGTGGTGCGGGGGGCGATCATGGCCAGCCTGTTCCTCGCCGCCGAGCTTCTGGGGAGACAGCGCCGCGCCCTCACCGCCCTCGCCTTCGCCGCCGCGGTGATGGTCGGCATCAGCCCCTATATCCTAGGTGATGCCGCCTTCCAGCTGAGCTTCCTAGCCATGGCTGGCCTAGTTCTGCTCTTCCCCAGCCTACAGGCTCTGGGAAAGAGAGTCATAAAGAACACCCTGGGGGAAGAGGGCACGCTGGTATCTCTAGCCAGCACCGCCAGCGATAGCTTCGCTGTCACCTTGGCGGCGCTCATCATGGTCTGGCCTGCGGTCAGCTATTACTTTGGCATCATCTCCATAGTCGGCCCGCTGGCCACCTTCCTCAGCCTGCCGGCACTGCCTGGCATCATCATCGCCGGCGCGCTAACCGGAGGTTTAGGGCTAATCGCGCTGCCAGTAGCTCAGGTGGTCGGCTGGCTGGCCTGGCTTTTTCTCTCCTACCTGCTATTGGTGGTGAGCACGCTGGCGGCAACCCCGCTCTCATTCATTGAGGTAAGCCCATTTAGCCCTGCCTGGATATGGCTTTACTACCTGGCACTGGCGGTGGCGATATTCCTCGGCCGGAGGAGATTCTCCAGTCTACTATCCCAGCTTAAATCAGGAGGAGGTAGATCCATCGCCCTTCTTTCCCAGCTACCCAAAAAGTGGGCCCTCCCACCCCTGGTGCTGGCGGCGGCGCTAGTTTCGGTCGCTGCCGCCACCTTGCCCGATGACAAGCTTCACGTCAGCTTCCTTGACGTGGGCCAGGGCGATGCCATCCTGATTCGGCAGGGAAGCCAGCAGGTTCTGATTGACGGCGGGCCCAGCCCACAGGCGATAAACCTGGAGCTAGGCGAGCAGATGCCCTTCTGGGATAGGACCATAGAGCTGGTGGTGCTGACCCACCCAGACCATGACCACCTCGCCGGCCTAGTGGAGATACTAAAGCGTTTCCAGGTGAGGAAAGTGCTCTATCCCGATTTAAGTTACGATTCGCCACTGTATGCTGAGTGGCTCAAACTCATCGCGGAGAAGAAGATAAGCTACACTTTGGCCCAAGCCGGCCAGCAGATTGACCTAGGCGATGGTGTCATAATAGAGGTGCTCAATCCCCGCCAAGCCCACTCCACCAGCGAGGATGTGGACAATAACAGCGTGGTGCTGCGCTTGAACGCAGGCAGGGTCAGCTTTCTCCTCACCGGCGATATCGGCATGGAGGCTGAGCTTGAGCTTATCGCCGGCCGGGCGCTGAAGGCCAGCACCGTGCTCAAGGTGGCCCACCACGGCTCCGCCACCTCTACCTCCCCCCAATTCCTGGCGGTGGCTAGCCCCCGGCTCGCGGTTATCTCCGTGGGCGCCGGCAATAGATTTGGCCATCCCGCCAGCGAGGTTTTAGACAGGCTGGAAAGGAAACTGGGCACTGGGAATATCTACCGCACCGATGAGCTGGGAACGATAGAATTTATCACCGATGGCAAGAGACTGTGGGTGGCAAAACCGAGACAAACTGGCGAGATGAGGCCAAATGGGCTATAATTAAGGCAGATTTGGTAAGCCAATGAAAGCTTTTTTCCGTGAGATCGTCATCACCGCCATACTGGCCCTGGTGGTCTTCTTCGGAATCCAGGCCACCGTGCAGACCTTTGTCGTTGTCGGGCCGAGCATGCTGCCCAACTTTGAGGACGGGCAACGCATCCTGGTGAGCAAGATCGTCTACCGCCTGCATGAGCCGCAGAGGGGCGATGTGGTGGTGTTTCAATCGCCGACCAGCCGGCGGGAGGATTACATCAAGCGCATCATCGCCCTGCCCGGCGACACGGTACGGGTGAATGCTGGAGCCGTCTACGTCAACGGCACCAAGCTGCACGAGCCCTACATTGCCAATCCGGCCGATTATACCCTGAAGGAACTCAAGATTCCGGAGAACAACTACTTTGTCCTCGGTGATAACCGCCGTGTCAGCAATGATTCCCACAATGGCTGGCTGGTGCCACGCCAGAAAATAATCGGCAAGGCCTGGCTCTCCATCTGGCCGCCGGATAGATGGGGCCTTATCCCTGACTACCACTTAAGTGAGCAACTGGCTAGCTCAATGAGCAGCATGCAATTAACCTATAAGGTAAGGCAGCCAAGTTGACCAGCAACGCCGAGGAAATCTTTGAAAAATCGGGGGCGCTGCTTAAAGGGCATTTCCTGCTCACCTCTGGGCGGCACTCCCCCGTCTACTGGGAGAAGTTCCGCGTCCTGCAGTTCCCCAATTACACCGAGCAGCTCTGCCGCATGATCTCAAGCCACTTCCGGGACCAGGGCATCCAGGTGGTGGCCGGGCCAACCACCGGCGGCATTATCCTGGCCTTTGAGGTGGCCAAGCAGCTGGGTACGCGCGGCATCTTCGCTGAGAAGGAGGGGGAGGAAAGAGCCTTCCGGCGGGGCTTCCACATCGCCCCGGGGGAGCGAGTGCTCATCGTGGATGATATCCTCACCACCGGTGGCTCCATACGTGAGGTCATGGCGGCGGTAAATAAGCTGGAGGGCAAGATAGTTGGCATCGGGGTCCTGGTTGACCGCTCCGAGCAAGAACTTGATTTCGGCGTGCCCCTCTTCAGCTGCCACCGTGCCGCCACCATAACCTATAAACCGGAGGACTGCCCGCTCTGCGCCGCCCAGGTACCCCTGGTCAAGCCGGGGAGCAGCCAGCCGCAAACGGGCTAAACGTAAAGATATACTTGATAGCGGGTAACCCCCAATACCCCCTTGGAGGTCTAGCATGGAAGTCATCGCCTTGATCGCGCTTATAGTAACCATTGCCATTCTGGCCATCCTGCTGGTCTACTACTCCACCAAGCTCAGATTTGAAAGGAGATTCCGCCAGTGGCAGGAGGCGCAGTGGCAGGAATGGGCAGAAGAAAGGGAGAGGGCGGTGAAAGAAGCGCTCAGCCAGAGCCGGGCGGTGCTGGGGGGCAAATTCACCGAACAGCTGGCCCCCTACCTTCCCGAGTTCAACTATGACCCGACCGAAGCCCGCTTCATCGGCAGCCCCATTGACCTCATCATCTTCCCTGGCCTGGCCAAGGGTGAGCCTGAGGAAATCGTCATCATGGAGATAAAAACAGGCAAAACCGCCCAGCTTACCCCGCAGGAAAGGAAAATCCGCGAACTCATTGAGAACGGTATGGTGAGGTGGGAGCTGCTTCAGAGGCCTCAGGAGGAATACTAGCTTCGGCCAAACCCCCGCTCCAGCTCCCTTGAGCTTAAATGAAGCATGGTGGGCCGGCCATGTGGGCAGGTATGGGGAGTGGAGGTCTGCTCCAGCTGCCGCACCAGCTCCCGCATCTCCTCAAGGGAGAGCACCTGCCCCGCCCGCACCGCACCGCTGTGGCAGGCGATGGCGATGGCCACTTTCTCTGTCCAATCAGTCCCCTCTTCTCCCGTGTCCAGTAGCGCCCGAAGCGCCCCTGCCCAATCGGCACCACCGAGCAGATGGGGCACCGCCCGCACCAGATAAGTTCGCTCGCCAAAAGGCTCAATGGAGAAACCAAACTCCTCAAGCTCGGCATAATGCGAGCGCAAGACCGCCTCCTGCTGCGGCGTGACCTCGATTACCGCCGGCTCAAGCAGCCCCTGCACCTCCACACCCTGCCCCAGCCGCTGCTGTCTCACCTTCTCGAAAACGATGCGCTCATGGGCGGCATGCTGATCAATAAGGTAGAGCCCATCAGGCCCCTCGGCGACGATGTAGCTATTCATCAGCTGGCCCAATACCCGCAGCACCGGCAGCGATGCCGCCAGCGTCCGCGGTGCCTGCGGCGGCGCTGAAGGTTTGCTCGGCGCCGTGGACGGCGATAAAGTTGTCTCCAGCTTGGAGGGAGGGGAATACGCGGTGGCCACCTCCTCAATTTTGGGCACCGGCATCTGGGCTAGCAGCGTCTGCCGGACTGCCCTCTGAACCGCGGCGAAGACTTGACGCTCGTTGTGGAACTTCACCTCGCTCTTGGTGGGGTGCACGTTAACATCCACCTCGGATGGTGGGACCAAGATATTGATCACCGCCACCGGATGCTTCTCCGCGGCGAGAAGCCCGTGGTACGCCTCCTCCACCGCCCAGGCGAGCAGGCGGCTGTTTACCCAGCGGCGGTTGATGAAGAAGCTGAGGTAGCCCCGCCCCGAGCGACTCACCGCTGGCGAGCCGACCATGCCTTTTATCTCAATTGAGCCTGTCCCGCCATCCGCGATCTCAAGCATGTGCTGGGCAACTTGAGCGCCATAGACCTCAATGATGCTGTCCATCAGCTGGCCCCGACCCGCTGATTTGAGCGCCTTTCTGCCATCAAGGAACAGACTGAAGGCTACCTCGGGGAAGGCGAGGGCATACTGGCTGACCACATGGGCGATGTGGCCGCTCTCGGTCGCCGCCGACTTGAGGAATTTCAATCTGGCCGGCACCTTGCGGAACAAGTTGCGCACCGTAACCGTCGTCCCCCGAGGGCGCGCCTGGCTTTTGCGACTAGTGATGACGCCATCCTCCAGGCTGAGGTAAGTCCCCACCGGCTCGCCCTCGGCGCAGGTAACCAGCTCCACCTGAGCCACCGCGGCGATGCTGGGCAGCGCCTCGCCACGAAAGCCAAGGCTGCGGATAGCTTGTAAATCGGCAAGGCTCTCTATCTTGCTGGTGGCATGGCGCGCAAAGGCAAGCTCAACCTCTCCCGCAGGAATACCAGCACCGTTATCAACCACCCTGATCAGGCTCACCCCACCACCCCTCACCTCAACCCCAATCTGGCTTGCCCCGGCATCCAGCGCGTTCTCCACGAGCTCCTTCACCACCGAGGCCGGCCGCTCCACCACCTCGCCAGCGGCGATGTGAGAGACTATCCTTTCATCCAAGACTCTGATGGGCATCAGCCTATCTTCTCCAGCTTGGCAAAGCTCAGCAGAAGCTTCTTTATCCCCGCCCCATCGAAGGCGACCACCACCTCAGCATCGTCTTTTACCGGTTTGCAGCTCACCACCACCCCGTCACCAAACTGGGCGTGGTGGACATGGTCGCCGGGGCTCAACTCCATAACCTCCACCTTGGGGGCTGACATCCGGTTCCAGGAGTACATGGCTGTGGCCAGCTGGCTCTCCTCCCCCTGCCACATGGCGCTACCGGAGACCAGATGAGGTGGAATATCCTTGAGGAAACGTGACGGCTTATTGATGGCGCTACTTCCCATCAGGCTGCGGCGGAAGGCCCGCACCAGATACAGCCGCTTTTTGGCCCGAGTAATGCCAACGTAGCACAGCCGCCGCTCCTCCTCCATCTGCTCCGGGTCATCAAAAGACCTGATATGGGGCAGGATGCCATCCTCCATGCCGATGATGAACACCACCGGGAATTCCAGCCCCTTGGCCTGATGCAGGGTGATCAAGGTCACGGCATCGATATTCTCATCCAGGCTATCCACATCAGATACCAGCGTCACCCCCTCTAAAAAGGCGGCCAGACCCTCCGGAGGAGATAGCTCACGGTATTCCTGGGCGACGGTGCGCAGCTCAAGGACGTTCTCCCAGCGCTCCTCCCCGTCCACCCCATTCAAGATATACTCTTTGTATCCAGAAGTTTCCACCACCTGGTCAAAGAGGCCGACTAGATCCAATTCCCGGCTGCGCGCTCTGAATCCCTCCATCATCTTGAGGAAGGCGCCCAGCGCCCGCATGGTGCGCGGGTTAAACGGGGTCTCGGCCGTCTCGCCCTCCCCAGCGAGCATTTGCAACGCCCGGTACTCAGCCACGCCTCGGGACCTGGCCCACTGGGAGAGCTCAGCCAGAGTGCGCTGGCCGATGCCACGCGGGGGAACATTGATGATGCGCAGTAAACTTACGCTGTCATAAGGGTTCTGGATGAGCCGGAGGTAGGCGATAACGTCTTTCACCTCCCGCCGCTCGTAAAAGCGGGTGCCGGCGACCAGTTTATAGGGCACCCCGTAGCGGATAAACGCCTCCTCCAGAACTCTTGACTGAGCATTGGTGCGGTACATCACGGCACAATCGCCCCGCCTGAATTCCCCTTGGCTCACCAGGTTTTCTATCTCGCTGACGACGAACTGGGCCTCCTCCTGCTCGGTGTAGGTCTCCACCACCTCCGGCAGCACTCCGGTCTCATTCTCAGTCCACAGCCCTTTGGGCTTGCGCTGCTGGCTGGCGGCGATGATACAGCTTGCCGTCTCCAGGATGAGCTTGGTCGAGCGGTAGTTCTGCTCCAGCAGCACCACCTTGGCCTCGGGATAATCCTTCTCAAAATTGAGGATATTGCGTAGATCGGCAAAGCGCCAGGAGTAAATTGACTGGTCAGGGTCACCAACCACACAGATATTGCGATATTTGCCGGCCAGCTGCTTCATCAGCTCATACTGCACCAGATTAGTGTCCTGGAACTCGTCCACCTGAAGGTGGAGGTAGCGCGATTGATACCGAGATAAAATCCGCGGGTGCTGCTGGAAGAGGTGCACCGCCTTGAGTAACAGGTCATCAAAGTCAAGGGCGTTGCTCTCACCGAGCAGTTGCTGGTAGCGCTCGTAGACGCGCTGCACCACCTCCTCAAAGTAGCTGCGGGGGAGATAGTCAGCAGGAGTAACCAGGCGGCTCTTGGCCGCGGTAATCGCCGAGCGTATCGCCTTGGGGGCATACTGCTTAGGGTCAAGGCCAACCTGCTCCAGGCTCCGCTTAATCAAGCTCATCTGGTCCTCTTCATCGTAGATGACGAACCCGGAGCTTACCCCGATAGCCTTGCCCTCCCGGCGCAGGATGCGGGCGCAGATGGCGTGAAAGGTGCCAATGGTGAGCTCCTCAACCGAACCCCCAACCAGCCGGTGCAGCCTCTCCTCCATCTCCCGGGCAGCCTTGTTGGTGAAGGTAACCGCCATGATGCGGCGGGGGCTGACGCCACAGACCTTGATGAGATAAGCAATGCGATGGGTGATGACTCTGGTCTTGCCGCTGCCCGGGCCGGCCAGAATCAGCACCGGCCCGCTGATGGTCTCAACCGCCTCTCGCTGCGCCGGATTAAGCTCGGCCAAAATGTCCATCAGGTTAATTATAACATTCCGGGGCCGGCTTTAGATAGGCAAAGCCTCACTCAATCCTCACTTGAAATGCCACTTGCTTGAGCACCGTTTTCCCGTCCATGTCCAGCTTGGTGAGCACCACCTCAGTCTCCCCTTCTTTTAGCGCCCGGAAGCGGAAATGCTGGGCGATGCCCGCTTCCCCGCTCTGTGGGCTATCACCAAACCTGTGCTCAACCAGACTGAGCATGGTCTCATCATAGCTCTCCCGCCAGAGATGGATGAGGTCAAAGTCCAGGGCGATGACGAACTCGCCGCCGACTTTGGTCACGATGGGCTCGCTGGTGTCAGAGTAAATTCTCGCCTCCTTCTCGCAGCTAGCTAGAAGGAGGGCGGAAGCAAGCCCGAGGCAAACCATCACCGCAAAGACCCACCTTGTCATACTAGAATAATCATATTTTGCCCTCAAAGCTGCTGTCAATGCTCCCTAGGCACCAGGGCCAAGATTTTGCCAAAGCTTTAAGTCAGCTTGATTTTTGCCCAAGGCACGACTATACTCTTTTTAGTGGCATGAAGAAGTGGCAGTTCTTGGTTATCAGCCTGATACTGGCGGGCATTCTCGCTAGCGCCGCCGGCTGCGAGACGCTGGCGCCACCACCCTCCATCCCCAAAGCCCAGTCAGTGCTGAGCGGCATCTTCAGTCCGCAGAATACCGGAATCTGGGTGACCGGGGAGGGGAAAGTGAGCGTTACTCCAGATATTGCCATCCTCAGCCTGGGCGTTGAGGCTCAGGAGACCACCGTGGCCGAGGCGCAGCGCCAGGCGGCTGCCGCCATGGCCGCCATAACCACTGAACTTGACAACTTTGGCATCCCTGAGAAGGACATCAGAACCCAGCACTTCAGCATCGCCCCGGTGAGGAGGTGGTCAGATAAAGAGGGGGAAGAGATACTCATCGGTTACCGGGTGACCAACACCATAACCGTTAAGGTGCGGAAGGTGGATGACGCTGGCGCCCTCATTGACGCCGTCACCAAGGCGGGTGGAGACCTCATCAGGATCAACAGCATCAGCTTCACCGTGGATGACCCCTCCTCCTACTATCAAGAGGCCAGGGAGAAGGCCATGGCTGATGCCGAAGCCAAAGCCAAGCAGCTGGCTCAGCTAGCTGGGGTGAAGCTGGGCGAGCCCACCTACATCAATGAGAGCGGAGGATTTGTCTCTCCTCCCATCCCCTACCGGGCGGAAACTATGATGCCGATGCCAGCCCCAGCAGCACCTCCCACCCCGATCAGCCCAGGCGAGACCGAGATCAGGCTGACGGTGCAGGTGGTATACAGCATTGAGTAAGCCGGGCTAGCTTGCGGCTTTAAATCAGGGAAAAGATAGCGACAAGCAAAAATTGCACTTTGCCAAAATAGATGCTAGAATAGCCGTAATCTGGATTTTATGTCAAGGAGCCGGGGGTGTTTACCGGAATCGTTCAAGAGGTGGGGAAGATCGCTTCCGCCCAGGCGGGAAGTCTGGTTATCGCCGCCAGCGACGTGCTCAAGGGAATGAAGCTGGGTGATAGCATCGCCGTCAATGGGGCTTGTCTTACCGTGACCGATTTCGGGGCAGGCTCGTTCGCCGTGGACATTATGCCGGAGACGCTTAAAAGAACCAACCTGGGCCGGCTCAAGGTGGGAGATAGGGTTAACCTGGAGCGCCCAGTGGCGCTGGGTGGAGAGCTGGGCGGGCACCTGGTTCAGGGGCACGTGGATGGCACCGGGAGCGTGGCTTCGGCCGCTTGGGAGGGCTCGGCGCTGCTCCTCAGGTTTGAAGTACCTCCGGAGATAATGCGCTTTATCGTGCCCAAGGGCTTTATCGCCGTTGACGGGGTCAGCCTCACCATCACCGCCAAAGAGGCCAGCTCATTCTGGGTCTCCGTGGTTGAATATACCCGCAGGCACACCACGCTGGGTGAGAGAAAGGTGGGGGACCTGGTAAATCTGGAGACGGATATCATCGCCAAATACGTGGCGCAACTAAGCCAGCCCCAGAACGCCGGGATAACTTATGATTTCCTGGCCTGGCACGGCTTTCTCGCCAAGTAATCTCTAGGAGAGAAGATGAGCAGGGGTCTAGCCAGTATTCCAGAAGCCATTGAAGATATCAGGGCCGGCAAATTCGTCATCATCGTTGACGATGAGGACCGGGAGAATGAGGGTGACCTGGCCATGGCCGCTGAGAAGGTCACCCCGGAGGCGATCAACTTCATGGCCCAGCATGGGCGGGGGCTGATTTGCCTACCCATCATCGGCAAACGCCTGGATGAACTGCAGATACCATTGATGGTGGAGAATAACACCTCCCGGTTTTCCACCGCCTTTACCGTATCCATTGAGGCCAAGCACAAGGTGAGCACCGGTATCTCGGCCGCCGATAGGGCCGAGACCATAAGAGCAGTGCTTGACCCGGCGACCAAGCCTGAGGACCTGGTCAGGCCCGGACACATGTTCCCCCTGCGCGCCCGAGAGGGCGGGGTGCTGGTGCGGGCGGGGCATACCGAGGCGATAGTTGACTTGGCACGCCTAGCTGGGCTCTATCCGGCTGGAGTCATCTGCGAAATTTTGAGCGAGGATGGCTCCATGGCCCGGTTGCCCAAGCTCAAGGCGATGGCCAAGCGGTTCGGCATCAAAATCGTCTCGGTGGCTGACCTCATCGCCTACCGCTACCGCCACGAAAGACTGGTGCGCCGGGTGGCTGAGGCCAAACTGCCCACCACCTACGGCATCTTCACCGCCATCGCCTATAAAAGCGATATCGACCCTGATGAGCATCTGGCGCTGGTGATGGGGGACGTGGCCACCGATGACCCGGTGCTGGTCCGGGTTCATAGCCAGTGCCTCACCGGCGAGGTATTCGGCAGCCTGCGCTGTGATTGTGGGGAGCAGATTCACCTGGCCATGAAGAGCATCGCCGAGGAAGGGCGGGGTGTCCTCCTCTACATGCGGCAGGAGGG
>MTNR01000005.1 GCA_002011495.1 Dehalococcoides sp. JdFR-56
CAGAAGGCCGAACTCTCCATTCAGATCGCTGAAGGCGAGCTAACCCCAGGAGCCAACATCACCATCCTAGTCACCTTCCAGGATAACCCCGTGGTGGGCGCCCAAGTTAAGGTGAAAGGGGTGGGCGTCTTCCTCACCAACCAAGACGGTCAAACCATCCCCTTCCCCGTCCCCTATGACGATGAACTCGAAATCAAGGCCCAGAAAAATAAGCTCAAAGGTGAGCTCGAAATCGACCTAGAAGAGAAATTCCAAGAGGCTGAGCTCGAGGCAGAATCCGAAAGTGAGCGGGAGCAAGAGCCGCCAGAAGGCGAAGAAGAAGCAGAGAAGGAACGGGAAGGGGAACTTGACCTGGAGATTGAGGGGGAGGTAGCTCCGGGCGGGACAGTTACCTTGCTGGTGACCTTTGCCGGCGAGCCTGTTGCTGGGGCAGAGGTCAGGCTCGATGATGAGAAGATAGGCGCTACCGAGCAAGATGGAACCATCTCTTTCACCATCTCCGCCGATGCTGATGAGCTTGAGATCAAGGTGAGGAAAGATAAGCTGAAGGGGGAACTGGAGTTCGAGCTCCAAGAGGAAGCCTCCGAAGAAGGGCACAAAGGGCAGCTTGAGAACGAGGTGCCGGAGGAAGACTAGAAAGCAGGCGGATAGGCCTCTATCAAGCCGGGAGGATAAGCCCCGGCGGCAGGTGCTCGCTAGCCCAGACTAGGACAATCGCTTCTTGATTTCCTCGAACTCTTCCTTAGAGATTTCGCCGCTCGCGTAGCGTTCCTTGGCAATGTCCAAAGGGTCACGCTCAGATGACGCACCTCCCCGCCGACTGAGCCAGATGACACCCCAGACAATGAGGCCAATGACCACCACCCAGAATAGGAGCATCCATCCACCGAAGAACATCATGGCACTGCCTCCTGGGTTCCCTGCTTAAACGCTTGCCTCTCTATCCATTATACATGTCAAGTGTTTCTTTCCGAAACCACAAGGCATATAATGGAGGAAGAGCCCCCGGCTTTTGGGGTTGAATGATGCCGGTAGAGCTCAGCAAGGCGCAGGACTAGGTCGCACCACCTGACAGGAGGTAGATTATGCCCATAGCGGAAATTATGGTTACGCTGGGTGGGTTAGCTGCCATTGCTTTTCTCGCCTGGTTCTTCTTCGGCCCCAAGCAAGCTCAAGCTGCCCGGGTGAGAGGAAATGTCCAGGAGATAGAGATAAAGGTGAAGGGGGGTTACTCGCCCAACGTCATCCGGGTGAAAAAGGGAGTGCCGCTGCGGCTGATATTTGACCGGCAGGAAGCGGGCGATTGCAGCTCGCGGGTGGTCTTCCCTGATTTTCATGTCAGCAAAACCCTGCCCGCCTTCGCCCGCACCACGCTGGAATTCACCCCGGACAAGGTGGGGGAGTTCGGCTTCGCCTGTGGCATGAACATGCTCCATGGCACCCTTATCGTTGAGGAGGCTAAGGAAGCCAAAGAGGCCGCGCCCGAGGTCGCCCAAGCTGAGGAAGATGAGGTTCATGAGCACGCCCAGGCGGTGGGCATTGGCCCAACCGTGCCGGTGAGCAAAACAGAGCAGGTCGAGTTCGCCCTGGTCAGCGGCGGGGTTACCTGCCCAACCTGTGCCGTGAACATTGAGACGGCGCTCTCCAGTCTCCCCGGCGTGGATGATGTCCGTGTCAACTTCGGCGCTGAGCGCATCACCGCCCGGTATGACCCAACGCAGATATCGCCGGAGAAAATGCAGGAAATCATTGAGAACACCGGATATAGGGTTCATCTTCGCCGCCAGCCGGGCACCGAGGAGACTGAGGACCGTGAGGCCGCGGAGCGGGCGGCCGAGCGCAAAGACCTGACGCGGCGGGTGGTCATCGGGGCCATTCTCAGCCTGCCGGTGGTCTTCGCCGTAATGACCCACGAGTTCTTCAGCCCATCATGGCTGCCCCCGTTCTTACTTAACCGCTGGCTGCAGCTAGCCCTCATCACCCCGGTGATGTTTTACTCTGGCTGGCCCATCCACCGCACCGGTTGGATGACGCTACGGCATCGAACCGCCGATATGAACACCCTCATCACCATCGGCACCATCGCCGCCTTTGGTTACAGCCTAGTGGTCACCGTCGCCCCCCAGATACTGCCCCAGAATCTGCGTGAAGTTTACTATGAGGCCGTGGGCGTCATCATCACCCTCATCCTGCTGGGGCGCCTCCTGGAGGCGATCGCCAAGGGAGGCACCAGCGAGGCCATCCGCAAGCTCATCGGCCTTCAGGCCAAGACGGCACGGGTGGTTCGCGATGGCAGGGAAGAGGATATCCCGATTGAGCAGGTGCAGCTCGGCGATATTGTGGTAGTACGCCCCGGGGAGAAGGTGCCCGTTGATGGGGAGATCATTGAAGGGCGCTCCACGCTGGATGAGTCCATGGTGACCGGCGAGAGCCTCCCGGTGACCAAGGGCGAGGGCGATACGGTGATCGGCGCCACCATCAACCAGACCGGTGCCTTCAAGTTCCGCGCTACCAAGGTGGGCAAAGATACCATGCTGGCCCAGATAATCCAGCTGGTGGAACAGGCGCAGGGCTCCAAGGCGCCTATCCAGCGCTTGGCCGACCTGATGGCCAGCCGCTTTGTTCCCGGGGTCATCTTCGTCGCCATCGGCACCTTCGTCATCTGGTTTGACTTTGGCCCAGCTCCCGCCCTCATCTTCTCCCTGGTAAATGCGGTGGCGGTGCTCATCATCGCCTGTCCCTGCGCCCTGGGATTGGCCACCCCGCTCTCCATTATGGTTGGCACCGGCAAGGGCGCCCAGAACGGCATCCTTATCCGCTCTGCCGAGGCGCTGGAAACGGCTCATAAGCTGAATACTCTGGTTCTGGATAAGACCGGCACCATCACCAAGGGAGAACCCTCGCTCACCGATGTGGTTCCCACGGATAAAATAGAGGCTGATGAGCTACTGCGGCTGGTGGCGTCCGCCGAGCGCTCCTCAGAGCACCCCTTGGCTCAGGCTATCATTAAGGGAGCCGAGGCCAAAGGAATCGAGCTAGCTGACCCCAACGATTTCCAGTCAGTTACCGGCAAGGGGGTCCAGGTTAAAGTTGACGGGCATCAGGTTCTGGTGGGAAACCGCCGCCTGCTTGATGATGCCGGCATTAAGACCGACGCCCTGGAGCAGGAGGCAGAGCGCCTGGCGGCCGAGGGCAAGACGCCGATGTTTGTCGCTGTGGACAGTAAGCCCGCGGGCATCGTGGCGGTAGCTGATACTGTCAAGGAGGGCTCCAAAGCGGCGATAGCCACGCTGCGGAGGCTCGGCATTGAAGTGGTGATGCTCACCGGCGATAATCGCCGCACCGCCGAGGCGATAGCCAAACAGGTGGGTATAGAGCGGGTCCTGGCTGAAGTTCTGCCCCAGGACAAGGCGCTGGAGATAAAACGCCTTCAGGGAGAGAACAAGCTGGTGGGCATGGTTGGCGATGGCATTAACGATGCCCCGGCGCTGGCCCAGGCTGACGTGGGCATCGCCATCGGTACCGGCACCGACGTCGCCATTGAGTCCGCGGATATCACCCTCATCTCCGGCGAGCTTAAAGGCGTGGTCACCGCCATTACTTTGAGCCGCGCCACCATGAGGAACATCCGCCAGAACCTGGTTTTCGCCTTTTTCTATAACACAGTGGGCATTCCCATAGCCGCCGGGGCCCTTTATCCGGCCTTCGGCCTGCTGCTCAGCCCCATGATCGCCGCCGCGGCCATGGCCTTAAGCTCCCTCTCCGTGGTCACCAACGCCAACCGATTGAGAGGATACAGGCCCATGGCTCTGGAAGTGCCCCAGGAAATCCCAGCCGTGACGCCCAAGGTTGAAGTCGGAGAGGGAAGACAGGCAGAGGCGGCAGCCACGGTGAAAGACCCGGTCTGCGGTATGGAGATTGACCCGAAAAACGCCACCGCCACCGAGGAATATCAAGGCGAGAGCTATTACTTCTGCTCAGCCGCCTGTCATGAGAAGTTCCAGGCTGAGCCGCAGAAATATGCGGCGCAGGACTAGCCAGAAATCTAGCATAATGTGGAATCAGGCCTGGCTTCCCGCGGTGAGCTTGCTCCCCTCCCTTCTCGATAAATAAACGAAGGCCGCCGCTGACGCCATCAGGATGACCAGTGCCACCAGCTGTGCCTGCTGCAAGCCCCAGAGGATGATATTCTCCTGCCGGACGAAGGTGAGGATAAAGCGGCCCAGGGAATACAGCGAGAGGTAGCTTAAGAACACCAGCCCGTCCTTCTTGAAACGGCGCTCAAGCTGCAGCACCACCAGCAGCACCGCGGCATTCCAGAGCATCTCATACACTGGATAGGGATGGGTGGGCACGCCAAAAAGGCGGTCCGGGATTGAAGAGGCGGGATTCAGGTAGATGAAGGCCCAGGGTAGGCTGGTGATGCCACCATAGGCATCGCCGTTAATGATGCAACCGAAGCGGCCGATTATTTGAGCCACCAGCAACCCTGGGGCCACCGCATCAACCAGACGGCCCAGCGGGAGGCGCTTGCTCCTGGCAGAGAGGAGGAGCACCAATCCTCCACCGGCCAGGGCGCCCCATATCGCCAAGCCGCCCTGCTGAAGCTGCATTATCTGAAGCGGGTTCCTCGCGTAATATTCCCACTGGTCGATGACGTGGAACAATCTGGCGCCCACGATGCCACCAAGGACCACCCACAGCGCCAGGGAGTAAATATGTTCGGTGGCGATCCCTTTTCCTTTCGCCCGGTGGGCGATTATCAGCACCGCCGCCACCACCGCCAGGATTATGGCCAAGCTGTACCAGCGAAGCTCAAAATGGCCAAGGCGGAATATCACCGGGTCTATACTTATGATGATGCCGTTCATCTGAACTCCCCCACTCTAGACTTCAAGCCTGCCGCAGATTGTGCCGGCGCCAATCTGGGCAAGAACATAGGCACCCGCCTTTTATAGGAGATGTATTTTTGGCCAAAGCGCGCTTCCATCTCCCTCTCCTCTCTGCGTGCCAGCCGGTAATACATCAGCATCAGCACCGGCCACATGGCGGCAGTAACCAGCGTTGGCCACTGGATGAGCATGCCCACCGTGATCAGAAAGAGGGCGGAGTACTGCGGGTGTCTCACCCGCCGGTAAAGACCGGTGGTTACCAGCTGGCCGCCAGCGCGGTGTAGCTGCCCCCATGCCTTGCCCATGATTATCAGTCCACCAAACATGGCGATATTGCTGACCACCATGACGATGATCCAAACCGTGGTTGAGCCGCCGGCCAGCGCCACCCAGAGGTGACCGTTGATATGGCTGAAGGGGTTCAGCACCGGATACCGGCTGCCCAGCACCGAGGTTAAGATATAAATCGTCAGGGGGAAGCCGTACATCTCGGTGAAAAGGGCGACGACAAAGGCGGTATAGGTGCCCATCGATTGCCACTCCCACCGCTTCTTGGGCTTGAGGTAGCTTAAAACAAAGAAGACAAATATGCCGATGCTGACCAGCGCTGCCGGCCACAGCCCGTAGGCATACCTTTCCAAGTCAAATCCATGCATACTAAAGGCCTCCCTCATATCCTCACATCTTGACCTTCGCAGACGCTAATGGCAATGCCGCCTGCCGCCCTGGGCTCTAGACGGTGCCGTCCCGGCACTCTCCTGCGCCCCAGATGAGTAGCTGGGCTTGGCCCGCGCCACCACCAGACCAATCCCCTTTACCGCGACTATGTTTACCTGCTCCCCAATATCCAGGCTCTCCGCTGAATAGGCGCTCCAGAGCTCACCATGCACGCGAACCAGATATCGGGCAGAACGGCCCATCTCCGTTTTGGAGACGACCTCAGCCTGGCTGCCCACCAGGCTCCGAAACCCGTCCGCCGGCGGCTTGCGCATGGCTCCCCGTATCGCCCGGTAGAGAAAAGGCGTGGCCAGCCATATGGCGATATTTATGGGGAGGGCATACTCCAGCGAGAGCAGCCAGAACAGGGGAAGCCCTACGAAAGGCAAAATAAAAACAGCATGGCACGGGGCCATGACCAGCATTACCAAGAAGGCCAGCCCAAGGATTATCAAGATAGCGTAGCTTCCAATATTTTCCATCATTGCTCACTTCCTCATGATACGGCTAGTGACAGAGGTTGCAGACAGAACGACGGGTGCCAAAGCCGGTCGCCTCAAAAACGCCGTCAGTCCGGTACTTTCCCTCTACGATCAACTCGGCGCCGGGCTTGAACTCATCGGGGGCAATTCCTTGAAAGACCACCTTCAGACTCTCTCCGTTATCGGCAAGAGCAAATCGCAGCGTCTGTGAGGCGCTATCCCAGTCAATCGTCCCATGAACCACCTTCCCCTCCACCCTCGTCTGGCGGCCGTAAAGCGCCTCAGCCTGCGACTTCACCTCGCTGACGGTGAGATATTCGGTTCCGGTGTGGACAAACAATGAGTAGCCCGCATAGGCTAGCCCGATAACCACGACCGCTATCAAGACCAGTAACCACTTTCTTCTCATTTAAGTCAGCCCCCTATCTCGGCTCCTTATGCCCCTTATGAGGTGAGGAAGAACGCGGCAACCAGGGCCAGCGCCGCCGAAACCATGGCTCCCTTCTTCACCTGATTCATGTTCCATCGCCAGCGCCCCAGCCTCTGGGACAGGCCATGGCGCTGGATGGTCTCCAGCATAATAGTTATGCCGACGATATTTGACAGCACGCCAGCGATGATGAAGAAAAGCTGGTACCTCACCAAAAAGAGGGCCACCCCTGATAGCCCCAAGAGGGGCAGGACATCGGCTAGATGGTGGGCGCAGCACGCCGCCATAGAACCCGCCGAGACGCTCCCAGAGGCAGCCACGGAGGCGGTGCTGGCCGCCCGGCGCTCACGGATGCCCTGCCGGATGAAAGAAAAAAGCCCCACCTGAATCCCGAACCCTCCGGCCAGAGCCAGTACCCAGTACCAGAGCTCAGTCGTCTGCTGCCAGACATGGGCCCAATCCTGGGCCAAGCCGATGATGCCCGCGTATATGATGATGAGCAGGACAGAAGCTCCCGCCCCGGCCAGAATGTGTTTTCTCATAATTCCCACCTCAGGACTCTTCCCTCAACCCCGGCTACATCCCGGATGATTATCTCAATATGTTTTGCCTTCCCTTGGCGCAGGGAGTCGGGAACAGGAAAGATGAGGGTCCCCCGGCGGTGATGCCCCCCCGGGGCGGAGTCCCAGGAGAGGGGGTGGTACTCACCACCCGCATCGTCCCGCAATATAGCCAAGGTGCCGAGGTCATACTGGTCCAGGTCCACCGAGTGGGTATTCATCGCCACCTGGAATACAAGCTGGGCATCATCCGCGGAAACCCACTCCACATCAATGGTCACTGCCCCTCCAGTATTGGATTGAACCGCCCCGTTGGTGGGCCGGTGGGAAGAACCGGGCTGGGCGGAATAAGCTTCTCCTTCCTCCAGAGATACCAGGCCCCTGGAACAGCCAGCAGCCAGAGCCACCAACACCAAAGCAGCTAAAACCATGAGAAAACTTTTGACCAGCCTGCTCATCTACCGTCCCTTCAGAATATATTTAAGGCCTCCCTCAAGATGGGGAGGGGGTTATCCGCCTCAATGGTCAGCCAGACAACCGCTTCTCTTTGCTTTAAAGAGTTATAGAAGAAATGGTCTCCACCTGGCCCATCGACTTGAAAGACCTCATAATCATCAATGGTCACTCGGCGAAGGTTGCCGAAAGGGGAGCCGCCTTTGCCAATGCCGTCAGCCATTCTTTGGGTGAGCTCCGCTGCCGCCTCGGCGCTTTCCGCTCTGCCCACCCAGACGGTGGCGCTTGCGCTGCCGTGGTAAGGAGAACTACGGGTGTACACCGCGACCAAGGCGCTCACCAGGTCAATATCAAGGCCGTGAAGCTTGTTCACCTGCTCCAGCGCCTCCGCGCCGGTGTAAGCGTCAGCGAGCTCCAGACCGCCCAGCTGCTCCGGCGCCTCCGGCTGCATCCGTGGCGCCAGGACATTGGCGCCAAAGCTCAGCCCGATGGCGACCACCAGTCCCATAACCACCAGCAGGTAGAAAACACCCAGACTGCGCCGTCTTCCTTTCACCTGCTTAACCGCGGGGCTAGCGATTTTGATTACCTCCTTTGCCATAAACGCCTACCAAGTCAGACTACTCATAATAGCTCCATTACTAAACACTGGGCAAGGGGGCAGGCAGTGCCTGTCCCCTTGCTTTAAAGCAAACCTGCCGAGCACCCGAAAGGGCCCGCAATCTACATCTTGTGGCCGCCATGTCCCGCCATCTCGTGCCCTTCGCCCCCGATATACTTGGCCGGGTCCTCATCAAAGGCTTTCTTACATGCTGGGGCGCAGAAATAGTAGGTCTTCCCCAGGTACTCCGACCTCGCCGGCGCCGACTTCTCATCCACCTCCATGCCGCAGACTGGGTCTTTCGCCATCTTCGTCACCTCCTTTCCCTGCTCTTTCCCCGCCGCCTCCATCACGGCCGCTTCTTTTTTGCCTCCGCCAAAAAGCCCAACCAACCATCCCATAGTTATCGCCTCCTTATGCTAGCCTCCTCAGGTCAGGTCCCCGCCTGACGACCGGGAGCTGATAGCCCCCGGTTTCGGCCCCTAGAGCTCCCCATCCAGCACCTTCTGCTTAAGAACTGCCCACTCCTCGCTGGTGAGGACGCAGAGGTTACCCGCCTCGCCTATCTCAACCTTATCGCCGTCCAGCTTGACCACCGGGCAGTGCCCTGAGCCGCATAGTTCCACCACCTTCATCTTCTTCACCTCCTTCCTGATTTTTAATTTAACCACCCAAGCTTGGTAAGATATCACTTATACTTGGTGGCTTGCCAAATCCACCCATTCAGAAACTGCCTACTTCCAGGCACTTTGGATTATTCGTTTACCCTTTTCCGCCTGCTGCCATACCTCGACCACGTTGCTAAATTCGTGCTGATAGCCGCACTGAAGACACCAGCCAAACCAGCCGTGGGTGTCCTTGTCAATCATCATATCCCCCTTACATCTGGGACAACTCTTCAATCTCCACATACCAGCCCTCACCCCCTCTTTCAAAGCTAAATTCGTGGTAGCTCCGGAGGCACAAACTATGCCTTAACCCTCTTTTTCACCGCTGAAGTAACCACGGGCATCAGGATAATCATGGAGAGGAGAAACACCCACACCGCGCCGCCGATGCGCTCCACCGGCGTATATTCACCACCCAGCGTGCCGAGCAGGAAAAGCCCGGCAGCCAATGCGGAGATTCCCGTATAGATGAAAGCACTGATGGTGCTAACCTTCTTCATTCCTTCGCCTCCTCACTATCCGGCCCAGCTCAAGCCGCAGCCGCCTGAAGCTGCTCTGACGCCTCCTGGCGCTGCTGCCGCCGCACCGCCGGGACAAAACCCCGCATTCTCAGCGTATTCAAAGTGACCGAAAGTGAACTGGTCGCCATCAGCAGCGCCGCCAGCTCCGGGCTCACCACCTGGGCAAAGAAGGGGTACAGTACCCCCATGCCCAGCGGTATGGCCAGAGTATTGTAGCCAAAGGCCCAGAGCAGGTTCTGCTTTATCAAGCGTAGTGTCTGGCGGCTTATCTGCAGAGCCGCCACCACGTCCATCAGGTCGTCCTTAACCAGGATGACATGGCCAGTCTCCTTGGCCACATCGGTGCCGGAGCCAATGGCGATGCCCACATCAGCCTGGGCCAGCGCCGGGGCATCGTTGACGCCATCGCCCACCATGGCCACCTTGAAGCCCTCAGCCTGGAGCTTCTTCACTTCACTGGCTTTATCCTCCGGCAGCACCTCGGCCAGGACACGGTCAATGCCCACCTTTTTGGCGATCGCCTCAGCGGTGCGCCGGTTGTCCCCGGTGATCATGGCCACCTTCAGCCCCAGGCGATGCAGTTCCTCCACCGCCTGCGCCGAGGTCTCCTTCAGGGTATCGGCCACCGCCACGATGCCCGCTGGCTTGCCGTTCACCGCGACAAACATGGCGGTCTTGCCCTCGTTCTCCAGGCGCTCCGCATCTAGCAGCAGCCCGTCCAACTCCACCTTGCGCTCCGCCATAAGCCGGCGGTTGCCCAGCAGGATGGTACGGCCATTAAGCTGCGCCTCAACGCCCTGACCAGGGATGGCGCTGAAGCTCTGGGCATCCTCTAATTTGAGCGCTCGCTCGGTGGCGCCGCGTACGATGGCCTCACCCAAGGGGTGCTCGGAGTTTTTCTCGGCCACCGCCGCCAGGTGCAATACCTCATCGGGTGATAGCTCCCCTGCGGTGAGCACGTCGGTCACCGAGGGCTCGCCTTTGGTCAGCGTGCCCGTCTTGTCAAAGATGACCACGTCGAGCCGGGCGGTCCCCTCCATGGCGTCAGCCCCCTTGAACAGGATGCCATACTCCGCTCCCTTGCCACTGCCGGCCATGATGGCGCTCGGGGTGGCCAGACCCACCGCGCAGGGGCAGGAGATAACGAGCACGGTTATGGAGATGATGAGGGCCAGCCCGAAAGCGCCTATCGCGGTCAACTGGTAGGGGGTGAGCAAGAGACGGCTTTCCGGGGTGAACCAGAGGTCAAAGCCGACAAAGAACCAGAAGAGAAATGTGACCAGCGCCAGGGCATGCACCCCGAGGATGAAATGCCCGGCCACTTTGTCCGCAATCTTCTGGATGGGCGCCTTGGTCGTCTGGGCATCCTCCACCAGCTTGATGATCTGCGCCAGAGCGGTATCCTTGCCCACCCGGGTAGCGCGGAACTTGAAAGCCCCGGTCTTGTTGATGGTGCCGCCGATAACTTCGTCACCGGCCTTCTTCTCCACCGGGAGGCTCTCCCCGGTGATCATGGACTGGTCTACTGAAGAGTACCCCTCCTCCACTCGGCCATCCACCGGGATAGCCTCGCCGGGACGCACTAGCAAAAGGTCGTCTATCTGCACCTCCTCGGCCGGAATCTCCAACTCCTGGCCGTCTCTTATCACTCGTGCCTTTTTCGGCTGGAGCTTCATCAGGCGGCGGATAGCTTCGGAGGTGCGCCCCTTGGTTACCGCCTCCAGATATCTCCCCAGAATAATGAACGCGGTAAGCAGCGCCGCGGCCTCATAGAAGGTGGCCTCTTTGCCGCCGAAGCCAGCGTCAGGCCAGAAGGTATTGACCACGGCGATACCGTAGGCGGCACCGATTCCCGTGGCATAGAGCAGGTTCATATCGGTGAGACCGCGCCTCAGGCCATTCCAGCTATTGATGAAGAACTGCCGCCCCGGGCCGAAGACGATGGGCGTGGTCAGGAAGAAAAGGACTACCTTATTGTTCAGCCAGGCCGGCACAAAGGAGGGAAAGAACCAGTACGGCTGGAGCATGCCCAGCATCACCGCCATGCCCAGCGTGCCGGAGATAATGAGATTGATGAGCTGGCGGCGGACCTCCCTCTGCCGCGCCTCTTTCTCTCGGTCCAGTGCCTCCTGCCCCTCAACCTGCTCCGTGGCCTCGTAGCCGACCTCCTCGATCGCCTTCTTGATTTCGGCAAGCGAGGTAATCGATGGCTCGTATTCAACACGGGCGCTGTTTGTCGCCAGGTTCACCACCGCCTTGGTGACACCCGGTAGCTCGCTGACCGCCTTCTGAACATGCTCCACACACGAGGCACAGGTCATGCCGGTGACGTTGAGATTGGCAGCGCTGAGCACCACCTCATAGCCGATCTCATCCACCGCCTTTTTCATGGCCTCAAGCGTTGCCTGCGCTGGGTCATAGTCCACTGATGCCTTGCCGGTGGCCAGGTTGACCACTACCCTCTGCACCCCACGCACCTCTTTGAGCGTCTTCTCCACATGGGATACGCAGGAGGCGCAGGTCATGCCACCAATGGTTAAAGATGCTTTTTTACTCGCCATGTACTATCCCTGACCTCCTCTAGTGGCACCCGGAACTCCGCTTGGTTGATTTAGTCTGTCCTTGCTCCGGCGGGGAGTTCGCCTCGGTGTCGTCCTCCTCATGCTGGTGGCCCATGCCACAGCCCATTCCGTGTCCACGCCCACGCAGCATAAGAAAAAGGAGCAACCCCAAGAATATCCAGATACCATAGCTCTGCAAGAACTCTGCCATTCCTTTACCTTTATCCTTTGTTAGATATGCCCCATACCCCCATAGGGCATCTACAACAAGCTTAACACGGCGTTTCCCGTTTTGTCAATAGGTTTCAAAGCAATCTGGGGAAAAATATTTGACACTTATGCCGCACTTGAATATAATGAAAGTGAAGTTTGATGCCCCCCATGGGCATCTACTGGATGGAGGCGGACGATGCCCTCCTATATGAAGGACAAAAAAGAAATACTGGCACGCCTGCGGAGAATGGAAGGGCAGCTCCAGGGCATCAGGCGGATGGTCGAGGAGGACCGTTATTGCGTTGACGTGCTGAACCAGCTTTCCTCCATCATCGCGGCGGCGCATAAAGTATCCGCCATCATTCTGGGGGACCACATCCGGGGCTGCGTCCGCGACGCCTTAAGCCGCAACGAGCACAGTGATGACTACGTAAACGAGCTCGTCGGCGTCGTCGAGCGGTTCACCGGCAGGAAATAGCCAAGAAGCCACAGTTACCCGATGAAGCCATGACCACCTTAAGTATCTCCCCAGGGAAATCTCTTTCTCCTGCGTAAAGCCGTGTAACCCTCGCCCCTTCCTCTAGTTCTGTATCAAACTGATTTCAGCTTGACGTGACCACCCTCTGTTTCTTAAAGTATCAATCAACACCTGCCGCTTAAGAGGAGGGCCGAAGTGTTCAAGGTAAAAGAAGAGGCCTGCATCGCCTGTGAGGCATGCCTCCACTACTGCCCGATGGGAGCAATCAGTATAAAGGATAATCGGGCCCATATTGACCAGGACGAATGCGTGGAATGCGGGCTATGCCAGCGGGCCGGAAACACCCCGGGACTATTCAAAACCCCGTGCAGCTATTTTTGCCCGGCGGGGATAGACGTGCCGCGCTATGTCCAGTTCATTGCTGAGGGGAAACCCGAGGCGGCACTGGCGGTGGTGCGTGAGAAGATACCCTTTCCTGCCATCTGCGGGCTGGTTTGTTTTCATCCTTGTGAAGCCAGATGCGCCCGGAGCCAAGTTGACGAGGCGGTCTCTATTCGAGCGCTGAAAAGATTCGCCTGGGAGCACGGGAACGGAATGTGGAAACAGCAGATTAAGGTATCTCCTGCCTCTGGGAAGAGGGTGGCCATCATCGGCTCGGGGCCAGCCGGGCTGACCGCGGCCTATTATCTCGCCAAGCTGGGGCATGCTGCCACCGTATTTGAAGCCCAGCCTGAGCCCGGCGGGATGATGATGCTTGTCATACCGGAATACCGCCTGCCCAAGGATGTCATCAGAGCCGAGATCAAAGAGATAGAAGGAGCTGGCGTTGAGATAAAGACGAATACCAAGATAGATTCCATTGACCAGCTGTTTAAAGAAGGTTATGACGCCGTCTTTATCGCCACCGGAGCCCAGCAGGGCCGGCGCCTGGGCATCGAGGGGGAGGACAGCCCCCAAGTGATGCAAGGCATCAGCTTCCTGCGAAAGGTGAAGCTGGGCGACGAAGTAAAGGTTGGGAGTAGGGTAGCGGTTATTGGCGGAGGCAACTGCGCCATAGATGCGGCACGAACCGCCCTCAGGCTTGGGGGCAAGGAAGTGACCATCTTCTACCGCCGCTCCCAGGCGGAGATGCCAGCCACCACCGAGGAATTTGAGGAAGCTCTCGTTGAGGGGGTGAAGTTCCGCTATCTGGCAGCGCCCTCAAGGATACTCACTCTGGATGATAGAGAAGTGGAGATAGAGTTCGTCCGCACTAGACTCGAGGCGCCAGACGAAAGTGGACGGCGCCGCCCCAGGCCCATTGAGGGCAGCGAGTTTGTCCTGCGCTTTGATACCGTCATCGTGGCCATCGGGCAGTGCCCGGAGATTCCAAGCCAGTTCGATTTGCCCTTAGGTCAAAGCGGTGTTATCCAAGTCGACTGGGATACCCTGGCCACGGCGAGAAAGGGGGTCTTTGCTGGCGGGGATGTGGTAACCGGGCCAGCCTCAATCATTGAGGCGATTAGTGCCGGAAGGCAGGGGGCTATCTCCATTGATAAATACCTGGGGGGAAACGGCGATATCAGCGAGGTGTTAGCGCCAGCGGAGGAAGCGGTCATCCCGCCCGAGGAAGTGAAGGGGAAGCGGCGGTCTCCCATGCCCACTCTCGGGGTTGAGCAGCGAATGAGAAACTTCCGTCAGGTAGAGCTTGGCTACAGCCCGGAGATGGCCATAGAGGAGGCTAAGCGCTGCTTAAGATGTGACCTCAAGGAGCGGAACTGCATTATCTTTGAGCCCTCAGACTGGCCGCGCTCTCTACGCCACCATTTCTCCCAGCCGGGAGTCCCCCATGAAACCACCGGCATAGCTGGCCGTGGCACAGAAGAGATGAAAACCAATGACGTTACCGGCAGGTTTCGGCGGGGATGGGTTGGGCTGGGTCTGGATGTGGGCCGTCCGGGCATCGGCGCCCACATGCGTGATGTGGAGATATTGACCCGGGCGCTGGCCAAACTTGGGGTACAGTTCGAAGCTAAAAACCCGATCACCATGATGATGGAGGACCCCAGGACAGGCAAGCTAAGAGAGGACATACTGAAGGAAAAGGTGATGTCTTGCGTGGTTGAGGCCTTATTTCCCATAGCAAAGCTTGAGCAGGTGCTCCGCGGCCTGAGGGAGGCCACGGCTAAAGTAAATACCGTGGTCAGCGTCTGCGCCATTAACCGAGCTGACCCTGATGGCACCTATCCCTTGAGAAGGAAGCTTGATGAGTTAGGAATCCCCTATTACATCAACGGAAAACAGAACGCCGGCTTGGGCCGGCCCCTAGCCGATATCTAAGGAGGGAAAAGCCATGACTCATACCCTGCATCGCCGGGGAAGCCGAGAAAGCTTAAAAAAAGATTACGCGGTAATCATGCTGCGCGCGGTGGGGATAAATGACCAGGACTACCTCCCCAAATGCCAGGAATTTCTGCGCATTGCCTCACGCCATAATCCGGTAAACCTGGCCAGCGAGATGAAGGGGAATATCTATGAGTTCCCGCTCGAGGAGATCATTGCCGAGGCCAAAGGGGACTCGATGTGCGTCTTTGATAATCCTGAGAATCTGACCGCCTTTCTCCGAGAGCTGAAAGAAGCAGACCTGGGCCTATCAGTCACGGTCAGCGGAATTTTTGAGATAGTTGATGAGTGCTTTGAGAAAGCTGGCCTCAAGCACCATACCGCCAATTTTTCCCTGGGGATATGGGGAAAGACTGAACTACTGCCCAGTGATGATATCCTTGAGATCACCACCATGTGCGGTCACGGCATGATACCCCCTAGTCTAGTTCAGGCCATGCTCCGGGCAATAAGAGTGGGCAGAATGACCCCGCGGGAAGCCGCCAAATTCCTCGCGCCAAACTGCACCTGCGGCGTCTATAACCCAGCCCGCGCCGCTGAGTTACTGGCCAAAATGGCAAAATAGACTAACTAGCCTGCTCCCAGAAAGAAAAGAGGCGTCAGAAAGGAGCAGGCTTTCTAATTTGATGTTCCCCTGGCGAAAATGGTAACATAACAATATAAACGCCTGAGAAACGAACGCCTGCCGGACAGCGGTTTCCCCCTCTTTTTTTGTCTGCCCGGGCAGGCGAGCGATTTTGTGCTGAAGGCGGGCAAATAGCTCTGGCGGGGAAAATAACTTTAAATGGGGGGGGAGATGGGGGGAAGCGATAGAGCCCAAGAGTTGCCAGCCAGGCGTAGAGCTACCGGGCGTGCCGGCCCAGCCAAACAAAGAGGCTGCGGTATTCCCCATAGCACTGACCATGGCATCAGCCAGCCCCCAGGCGAGAGCTTCACCCAGATTCTGGAAAGGCTCAAACCTCATGACCACCTTTGCCTCTTGTATCAGTCGCGGGAGGAATGGCGTGCTGCCGCTGTGCCCTTCATCTCAATCGGGCTGAAGCGCGGCGAGAAATGCATCTACGTAGTTGATAGCAGCACCGCCGCGGAAATCCGCGCCTACCTCGGCGAGGAGGGGGTTGATGTCGCCGCGGTGGAGAGGTCCGGGCAGCTCTCTGTGCTGCATGAGACCGAGGCCTACACCAGGGAAGGGACGTTTGACCCCGAGAGGATGATCGCCCTGCTGACTGTGGAGGCGGAGAAAGCCCTTGCCGAAGGCTATCCGGCGCTCCGGGTCACCGGTGAAATGACCTGGGTGCTGCGCGGTCATCCCGGCTCAGAGCGGCTGGAGGAATACGAGGCCAGGCTCAACAGCGACTTCTTCCCCAAATACCCCTGCCTTGCCATCTGCCAGTATGACCGCGGCAAATTTGACCCTGAAATTATTCAGGGGGTTATTCTGACTCACCCGCTTCTTATCCAGGGCAACCGGGTTTACCACAACTTTTACTACATCCCACCTCAGGAATTCCTCAGCGCCAGGCGCGTGGAAGCAGAGGTTCAGCGCCAGCTGGACAACCTTGAGCGCGAGGAGCAGATACGGGAGGCGCTGCAGAGAGAGAAGGATAGGGCAGAGAGATACCTTGATACCGCGGACGTCATCCTGGTGGTGATTGATAGCGACCAGCGGGTCAGCCTGATGAATAAAAAGGGCTGTCAGGTTCTGGGGTGCCGAGCGGAGGAGATTATCGGCAAGAACTGGTTTGATAATTTCCTGCCGGAGAGATACCGCAAAGAGGCAAAGGCGCGCTTCAACAAGCTGATGGCCGGAAACATTGAGGCGGCTGAGTATTTTGAAAGCCCTGTTCTAGCCAAGAGCGGCGAGGAGAGGCTCATCGTCTGGCACAATACCTTGCTGATAGATAGGCAGGGTATTGTCGGCATACTGAGTTCCGGAGAGGACATCACCGAGCGCAGGCAGGCGGAGGAGCGCGTGCGGCACCTCAACGCCGTGCTCCGGGCGCTGAGGAACATAAACCAGATCATCACCCGGGAGAAGGATAGCCAGAGCCTGATAGAGAGAAGCTGCGAGCTGCTCATTGAGACCCGCGGCTACGCTCTCGCCGTGATCGTGCTGGTGGATGAAAACGGGGACTTCATCTCGGCGGCAGGGGCAGGTGATATCTCCTCACAGGAAGCATGGTCAGCGCTGCTCAAGCAGCTCAAACGCGGCGATTACCCACGATGCTTCAGCGAAACCCTAAAGCGGGATAAGCCGTTTGCCGTGCTGGGCCCTGATGCCGAGGAATGCCAGGGCTGCGACTTTGCCCCCTTCCGCGTTTCCGATACCTCTTTTATTGACCGGCTGGAGTACGGAGGTAGAGTCTACGGGATGATATTGGTCAGACTGCCCTCTGAGTTTGCCCAGAATAAGGAGGAGCAGGGCCTGTTCCACGAGCTTGTTGGTGACATCTCCTTCGCCCTGCACAGCCTTGAGCTGGGGGAGAAGCGCCAGCAGGTGGAGGAGGCGCTGCGGGAGTCAGAGGAAAGATACCGCGCCATCCTGGAACTGGGGGAGCAGGCTGGAGAGGCGGTGGTCATGCTGCAGGATGATGCGCGGGGGGAGGCGATGCACGTTTTCGCCAGCGAGGTGTGGTCCAAAATGACCGGCTACTCCAGAGAAGAACTGCTCAATATGTCCATGGCCGAGCTGATTCACCCCAGAGACCGGAAAGCCGCCATGGAGAGGCACCAGCAACGGATGCGAGGCAGGGTCCTCCCCGGGCTCTATGAGATGACCATCATCAGAAAGGATGGCAGCGAGCTGCCAGTCGAGGTGACCTACGCCCCCTCCAGCTATAAAGGCAAACCGGCCAATGTGGGCTATATTCGGAACATCAGTGAGCGCAAGAAGATGCAGGAGCAACTCCTGGTGACCGACCGGCTGGCTTCCATTGGCGAGCTTGCCTCAGGCGTGGCCCATGAGCTCAATAACCCACTAACCAGCGTTATCGGTTTCTCTGACTTGCTCTTGAGGAGAGCCGTCCCCGATGATGTGAAGCAGGACCTGAAGATGATAAACAGCGAGGCCCAGCGCGCTGCCCAGATAGTGAGGAACCTGCTCACCTTCGCCCGGAGGCATCCCGAGGAAAAGGAGCCGGTGGATATAAATAAGGCGGTACAGAATATACTGGAGATGCGCGCTTACGAGCAGAAGGTGAACAACATCGAGGTCAGAACCGACTTTGCCGCTGACCTGCCAGAGGTTATCGCCAATAGCTTCCAGCTTCAGCAGGTCTTCCTCAATATTATCATCAACGCCGAGTATTTCATGAAAGAGGCCCATGATAGGGGAACGCTTATCATCACCACCGAGCGGGCCGGAGATTTTGTTCGGATTTCATTCGCTGATGATGGCCCCGGCATCCCCCCGGAGATCAAAGCCCGCATCTTCGCCCCGTTTTTCACCACCAAGGAGGTGGGCAAAGGAACCGGACTGGGCTTAAGCATCTGCCAAGGGATAATCGCTGAGCACGGCGGCAGGATTTACGCCGAGAGCGAGCCGGGCAGAGGCGCCATCTTTATCGTGGAACTACCTGTTCCAGCGGCCGATAGCCAGCGTAGGAAGCCCAGTTAGCTCTCCAGCAGGGCTTTCCTCTTCTCCTCGTATTCCTCCTTATCTATCTCGCCCTGGGCATACCTTCTTTTCAGCACCTCCAGCGCCGAATCCGAAGGGCGGGAGCCGCTAGTTTGGCTCAGGCCGCGTACCAGCGCCACTATCGCCCAGATGATGAGCCCCAAGAAAACTATCCAGAAAATGGGCACAAGCCACATCCAGCCGAAGCCGCCCATCATCCAGGGCCCCATCATCCCGTAACCTTGCCACCCTGAGATCAACCCAAGGACCAGGGGCAAGATGATAAAGAGGGCCACGGCCACGCCTCCGATAATCAGGGCTGTCTTGACATCTTTGTTCATACTATCTCCTTTCTACCTTGCCCCAGGCGGAAATCACCCTCACCACCGTCTCCAAAGAGAGCAAAGACCAAGAAAGGTTCCAGTTTCCTTCCAGCTTGAAGAGGAGCAGCGCAGCCTGAAGTCATCGCGATAGGTCAAGGCCAAAGAAACCGTAGTGCGGGGGATGGATACCACCACCTCTTCCACCTCCGGGGAGAATTAGCTTGGGGAAATTCCCCCAAGCTCTGAACCTATCATACTATGCGCTCTTTTCCCCTGTCAAACCAAGGCATACCCCGAAAGGCATAGTGCCAAAATCATCTTGGCTCTGGGGAGGTAAGCAGAAGCTGGGGCGATTCCGGTCAAGAACTCGGGGGAGCTACAGTCCTCTCCGCACCAGAAACAGCCCGAGGACAAAGCTAGCTAGGCCAAGAAGCAGCAAGGCGCCGAAGAAGAGAATCTGGAAGCCGGCGACGGTGCTACAAGCGCTGGGCAGAACAAAGAGGGCCAGAGCAATGGCCACCACGCTCAAGGCCGTGGCCACGATTCCCCCCAGACGGAAGGTGCTACCTACTGTCCTCCCTTGCCTGATAATGGCTCTCCTCCGTTTATACCACCAAGCCCGGTGGTATTAGTTGCTTGGCCTTACCTCAATAAGGTGCTTCACTCGCAGCACCAGGTCACGGACGTCAAAGGGTTTCTGAATATAGTCACTTAACCCAAACCGCTCCATCAGCTTGCGGTCAGGGGGGTCAGCCGAGACCACCAGAAGGGGGATATCCCGCAATGACTTGCTCGCCCGCAGGCTAGCCAGAACGCTCCATCCGTCCACGTCCGGCAGGCCGATGTCAAGCAGTACCAAGTCTACCTTCGCCTGCTGGAGTATCCTCACCCCCTCAGAGCCCGTGGCGGCCTCAATCACCCGGGTACCATTACCATCCAGGTTAGCCCGGATCAGCTTTCTTATCAGCCTGTCATCATCCACCACCAGGACGGAAGCTGTCCTCTCTTCCACCTCTACCTTCATGACTCCTCCTACCTCATATTGCTCGCTACTGCGGCTAGTTATATTGATACTGGTGGGCTACCCCGAGCTTTGGCTCTGATGTCACGAATATAGCATAGGCGATAGAAGAAGGGCATACATATAACTGGGGGTCTTGCCTACTAGAAAAAAGGTAATTTTTGGCTTGTTTCTAGCGCAAATGGTGCAGGTTACTACCGCATATTATGTATTAAGGTCAACAATTCCGCACTGGATAGCATATTTCACCAGTTCGGCACGATTGTGCAACCCCAGCTTGGCCATGATGTTGGCCCGGTGTCTGCGGATTGAGGAGGGCTTAAGCTTCAGGCGCTCGGCGATCTCCCGGCTGTCGTAGCCGGCGGCAACCAGCTTCAGGATCTCGCGCTGCCGGGGGGTCAGCCCGCCGTGGCTTTCCGCCACCTGCGGCGACCTTATCCGCCGCAGATACTCGCTAAGCAGCTTCCCGGCCACTATTGGGTGCAGGAATACCTCCCCCCGGCAGATGGCCCGCAGGGCGGAGACTAGCTCGCTGAAGGAGCCCCCCTTGACGAAATACCCAGATGCTCCCGCCTCAAGCATGGCAAAGAGGTACTCATCGCACTGGTGCATGGTCAGGGCCAGGATTTTCACCTCCGGGCGGTGCTGCTTGATGCGGCGGGTGGCTTCCAGGCCATTCATGCCCAGCATGGTGATGTCCATGAGCACGATGTCCGGCTTCGTCGCCTCCACCTTGCGCACCGCCTCCTCGCCGCTGGTGGCCTCCCCAACCACCTCAATATCAGGCTGCGCCTCGAGAAGCGTGCGCAGACCCTCGCGGACGATCGGGTGGTCATCAACGATGACTACTCGCATCTCTTCCCCCCACCCCCTTGCTGCTCTCTACCTTATATCAAGACGAAGGGGCTTTCCGCGTGGTCACCCCTGTATCATACCCAAGCTCTACTGGGGAACGATAAAGGTGAGCAGGGTGGCAAAAATGGCCATCCCCGCCACCATCGCCCCGATCTCAAGCAGTACCAAGAGGGTGAACATGGCAGGGACCCTCAACTGCCTCGGCGGGTCCAGGATAGCCGCCAACATCAGCGCGATAAGCGGCAGTAGCACCAGCCCGATGATGAAGTAACCTATCATTCCTCACCTAGCTCCACCATTGGGAATACCTTGATAAAGAGGAGGTAAAGCAGCGCGGCCAGGGCAAATACACCCGCGATCACTGACCACTCAACCCAGCTGGGGGTGTAGCTTCCCGAGGGAAACGGCAGCAGCGGCCGCAGCAGGGAAGGGATAACGATGAGGAAGCGCTTGAGCCAGAAAGCGATGAGGATAGCCGCCGCCAACAGCGCGGTGACACCCGGTCTGAATAGCCGGGGATATATCGCCTGAGCTACCAGCCACACTGCGGGAAGGGCAAAGCCGCCGATGAGCACCGCCCAGTAAATGGGGGCGAACTCTCCCTGAAGGAGCATCTCCGATACCAATAGCTCGGCGTGGGGGGAGGCATACCTCATGGTGAACTGCTCGGCAACGGTGAGGTAGATGTAGAGATGGGTGAGCACGCCAAGAACCACGCCCAGCTCCTTGAACAGCCCAGCGTTTATGTACTCCTGCCAGCGGAATAGCCGGCGCAGCGTGGTGCCGATGATGATCACCGCAGCGATGGATGTCGCCATGGCCGCGGTCAGGAAGTAGGGGCCAGCCATGGCGCCAAACCAGCCAGGGCGGGAGGGCACCAGGCCAAAGATCCAAGGGATGACGCCGCCACTGAGCATCACGATCAGGATGAGGATGGCGATGGAAAGCCACCAGGCCGTTCTCTCTATCTTACCCTGGTCCTCCGGGCGGTAGCCTATGAGCAGGGCCCGATAGAGGAGCCCCCGTCGGGCGAACCTATCGGCCGAGAGCATCAGGTCCCGGCGCATGGTGAGCCACAGGTAGGCAGCGGACAGGCTCAAATAGAGAAGGATGACCGTCACATCCCAGCTCAGGGGAGAGGTGCCTATCCTCTGTGGCAGGTACCAGATCACGTTGAAAGCCCGGTCCGGCCGGCCCAGGTCAATCAGGATGCTCAAGCCCGCCATCATCAGGGCGACGATGGTGAGCACCTCACCCATCCTGGCCACGGGCAAAAACCTCTTCAATTTGAGCAGGCGCACCGCCGCCGAGATGGCCATACCCCCATGAGCCATGCAGGCAAAGAAAATAAAATTGGCGATGTAGATTCCCCAGGCGGCGCCGACCGGCGTCCTCATGGCGGTGACGCCCAAGCCGTTCCTCAATTGGGTCAGCCAAGCGAAGACGAACCAGCCAATCAAAACGAGTAGGGCGCCGCTTAAGAGATAAAAGGACCTATCCGTGCTGAGGAGCGGCTGCAGCAGCCGCTGGTGACGGTCTCTTTCCTGCATATCGCCTTATGCCTTCCCGATAAATTTCTTGCCCCGGGTGATGTAGGCGATCTGGGGCTTGGTATTGAGCGCCTCCAGCAGCCGGAAGCTCAGGTTTGACCGGAGCAGCTTGGATACCTCGCTCTCCGGGTCGTTGATATCGCCGAAGTGCCTTGCCCCCACCGGGCAAACCTCCACGCAGCGCGGCAGCTTGCCCCGCCTGACCCGATGAACGCAGAAGGTGCACTTCTCCACCACGCCCACCGGGCGCAGCGGCACCAGCGGGTTCACCTTTTCTGGAGGCACCTGCGGCACCAGCCAGTTGAAGCGGCGGGCACTGTAAGGGCAGGCCACCACGCAGAACCTACAGCCAATGCAGCGCTCATAATCCACCAGGACAAGCCCGTCTTTGTCCTTGTAGGTGGCTCCGGTGGGGCAGACCTTGACACAGGGAGGATTGTCACAGTGGTTGCACTGGGCCGGCAGATACCACCTCCCCTCCCGAGGGGAATCGGTATAGGAGGTGGTGTCTCCCCGCCTCAGGTCCTCCAGCGACGGCTCGCCGGTCACGCTCATCTCCTGTTTCATCTCAAACACCTCTATCCAGGGCGGGGAAATGGAATCAGGGGTGTTGTTCTCCTCCTTGCACGCCCACTGGCAGCGGCGGCAACCAATGCAAGCGCCAACATCGATCACCAAATTGAAATGTTGGCTGGCGTCAGCCACCGTGCCGATGCCATCTGCCACCCGCCGAGCCGTCTGGGGGGCTGCCCCTCCGGCAGCTTCCCCGGCGGCCAGCGCCACCACGCTCTGGGGCCCGTACCGGCTCAGGAATATGGCGCCTACCAGGCCGCCCAGATATTTGATGAACTGTCTGCGGTCTATCCTGTCCACCACTCCGGCCTCTGCCTTGCCATTATGATACTAGCGCCGGTCATGAGCACCACGGTGATGCCCACGATCACCATGGCATCAACTGGAGGAGAAGGCGGCGCACTCGCCGGCGCCGGATGAGGCTTGGTTATGCCAGTAAGGACTATCTGCGGCTGGTGCGGGTCATGGCATGCGGTGCAGGGCACCGCGGCCACGGTGCCCGGGATGCCATGCGTCCCCTCAGACCAGGCCTTGAATCTTTTCTGATGGCACTGCCCGCAGAGATGGCTGGAGCTTGCCCGGGAAATGGAGCCGCCACCAGCCAGGCTCAATTTGGTCATGTCATTTTTGTCATGGCATGCCCAGCAGGCCTCGTTCTTCAAGCCAAGGCGGTCATGAGACTCAAGCTTGACTTGATGGCAGGTCAGGCACTGAGTTAGCTCCGCCGAGGTGTTATCCGCGGCCACCGCGGCGGATGGCGCTAGCAGGGTACCAATAAGCAGCAGGATGGCCACCCCCCCGCAGGTGCGCCAAAGCCTAAGGTGGCCGGCAAAGGGGGCTAAAGCAATGGTTCCAAGCCTCATAACTATCTAGCTCAGGTATCCTCCCTAGGTGTCGCTTGCCCGGCGGATCGGGGACTACCTCCCCTCAGCTGGGCGCTGCCCGCCTGGGATCACCCGGCTGGCCAAAGCGTTGACGATGTCCAGAGTTACCGGGATGATGGTGCTGTTCCTCTCGCCGGCCATCTCCACCAGGGTTTGCAGGTAGCGCAGCTGCAGCGCCACCGGCTGCCGCTGGATGATCTCCGCAGCCTCAGCCAGGGTCTCCGCCGCCTGGCGCTCACCTTGGGCGTGGATGACCTTGGCCCGCTTTTCTCGCTCCGCCTCAGCCTGCCGGGCCATGGCCCGCTGCATCGCCTCGGGGAGAAGAACGTCTTTGACCTCAACCAGGGTGGCGCTGACCCCCCACGGCTCCTCGCTCTCCTTGTCAATAATCTGCCGCAGCTTTAGGTTTATCTGGTCACGATGGGCGAGCAGCTCATCCAGCTCTGACTGCCC
>MTNR01000090.1 GCA_002011495.1 Dehalococcoides sp. JdFR-56
ACCACCTTCTCTGACCCCAGAACCGAGCACAAGGAGACCAGGATCGCCGGGCGGGGAACCGAGGAGATGAAGACCAATGACGTTACCGGGCGCTTCAAGCGAGGATGGGTCGGCCTGGGCTGTGAGTTTGGCCGCCCGGGCGTGGGCACTCGTTTTCGCGACGTGGACAAGGTGGCTCAGGTTCTGGCCAAGCACGGGGTTATCTTTGAGGCCAAGAACCCGGTGACCATCCTCATGGAGGACACCAAGACCGGTAAGCTCAAAGAAGAGGTGCTCAATGAGAAGGTGCTCTCCGCCATCATTGAGTGCATGTTCCCCATCGAGAAGTTCAAGGAGGTCATCAGCGCCCTGCGGGAGGTGGCCAAGGAGATTGATACCGTGATGAGCGTGGAGTGCATCAACCGGGCTGACCCGGATGGGTCATACCCCCTGCGCAAGATGCTGGATGAGATGGGCATCCCATACTACATCAACGGAAAACAGAACGTGGGCCTGGGGCGGCCCCTGGCTGAAGTTTAAGGAGGAAATAGATGACACACAGTTTACACCGCCGTGGCACTGCCGAGAGCTTGAGTGAAGACTACGTGATGCTATGCCTGCCCGCCATTGGCATCAATGATGAGGGCCATGACCAGAAACTGCAGGAGTTCCTGCGCATCACACTGCGCCATGACCCGGTGAACATAGGCGCCATAACCCTGGGAAACATGTACAGCCACAAAACGGAAGAGGTGGTGAATGCCGCTCATGGCATCGTCCACGCTGTATTCGTCAAGCAAGATGACGTGACCGAGGTGCTCAAGGAGCTGGATAAGGCCAACCTGGGAATGTCGGTGGTGGTGAGCGGCATCTTCGAGAAGGTTGATGAGTGCTGTGAGAAGGCGGGCCTAAAGCATCACACGGCCAATTTCTCCCTGGGGATATGGGGCAGAACCGAGAAACTGCCCAGCGACGATATCCTTGAGGTGACCACCATGTGTGGCCACGCCATGATCTCCGCCAACTTAGTCAAAGACATGGTGCGGGAAATAAAGGCCGGCACCAAGACCCCGGAGGAGGCCGCCAAGGTGCTGGCGCCGCAATGCGCCTGCGGCATATTCAACCCAGTACGCGCGGCCAAGCTGCTAGCGGCCATGGCCGCCAAGGAAAGCTAAAAGAGGAGGTGGCACCCGTAGGCAATCGGAGGAGTAAGGCAGCCACACGGCTGGCCAAGCTAGCAGGTGTGGGCTCTTCAAATCGGGCATGCCGTGGAGCTGCTGCCGAGAAGTAGCCCCAGCTAGGAAAATAAAAATTGACGGGGCGGGGAGAGTTCCCGCCCCTTTTAGTCTTGCTCAAATTGCCATGAAAAGCTTGAGACCCTACACGCCACCAGCACTGCGCCTCCTCAGCAGCAACATCGCCAGGTCAGGAAACCCCCTCGGCCTGAAGAAGAGCGAGTGCGCCGCCTGGGCCAGTGACCTGCACCTCCCCAGCCAAGGCACCACCATCCTCTACACTGGCTGTGAATACCAGATGACCTCCTACCTCCGCCCCCTGGTTGAGGTTCTGAAAAGGGTCAAGTTTAAGGATACGCTGTTTTCCACCTTCAGCGCCGGGGGCAAGCTTGGTATCGGCTTGATGAAGGCCTATACCAAGGTGACAAGTCAGGAGAGCGAACAGTATAACCGCATCCTGAGGATGGCGGCCCTCAATTTGAGAAAGCTGGGTATAGATTTTGCCTACCTTGAGGAGGAACTCTACAGCGGCGCTCTACTCTATGAATATGGCCTCTTTGAAGACTTTGAGCAGCAGGCAAAACGTGTCGCCAGACAATTTGAGGAGGCGGGAGTGAGGAAGATAATCGCCCTTAGCCCCCACTCCGCCGAGGCCTTTCAGCAGATTTACCCGAAGTTCATCAGCACCTTTGATCTGGAGGTTGTGCCCTACGTTTGCGTCGTCGCTGAAGCTTTAAACAAGCGTGGCCTGAAATTAGCTTTGCCTAAAGCCTTGAGCCTGACCATCCATGACCCCTGCCACCTGGCCAGGTCACTGAAAGTGACCGAGGAGCCAAGGAAGATTCTCCAGAGCATCGCCAATCTGGACTTGAGAGAGACGGCGCTAAACCGCGAGCTCACTAACTGCTGTGGTGCCCCTTGCGATACCGTCTTTCCCGAGCTTTCCCAAATCGCCGCCACCAAGCGCGCCGAGGAGCTCGCCGCCACCGGTGCCCAGGCCGCGGTCACGCTGTGCCCCTTCTGCCACTCTCACCTACGCCGGGGGGTGGAATTGGCCGGTAAGAAGCTAGAAATCGTTGACTTCATTGAGGTTCTTCACCAAGCGCTGGAGGTGGGCCGTGCCTGACGCCAAGCAGCTCTTCGAGCAATACTATGATGCCCTGCTGCGCAGCGCCCAGGACCCTGATATGGCCCTGGGACTCTTTCGGTCGGTGAGCGCCTATCGGGAGAGGAAAGCTCGGGCGCTGGAGAGATTTCCTCACACCGTCGAGCTCGCTGAGGAGGTAAGAAAGCTGAAAAGGGAGTGCCTGGGCCGGCTGGATGAGCTGGTGGAGAAGGCCTCGGCCTCGCTGAAGGAGAATGGGGCCCAGGTATATTATGCCTCCAAGGCCCAGGATGCTCTCAAGATCATCGGACAGATAGTCGGCTCGGGGAAGGTGGTGCTCAGCGGCAAAACCCTGACCGGAGAAGAGCTCGGGCTGAGACAGTACCTTGAGGGCTTGAGCAACGAGTTCTGGGAGACCGATATCGCCCAGTTCATCCAGCAACTCCGGGAAGAGAAGCCGATGCATTATGTTTACCCCTCACTTCACGTCACCCGCGAGGAGGTGGCCAAGTTACTGAGCAAATTGCTGGGCAGAGAGATACCCCCTGACATACCCACCGAGGTCAGGGCGATACGGGAATTTCTCCGCGGCAAGTATTTTCAGGCTGACTTTGGCATCAGCGGCGGCAATGTCGTCGCCGCCGATACCGGCACCATCTTCCTCCTGGAGAGCGAAGGCAACATCCGCATGCTGACCAATGTCTCCCCGGTGCACATCGCGCTGGTTGGCATAGAAAAGGTGGTGCCCACCATTGAGGATGCGTTCAAGGTGGCGGAGGTAACCTGGCGCTATGCGGGATTCAGCGTCCCGCTGTATGTCAGCCTGATCAGTGGCCCCAGTGGCACCGCTGACATTGAGAACACTCTGGTTCATGGCTCAAGCGGCCCGGTTGAGCTCCACGTTATCTTCCTAGATAATGGCCGCAGCGAGCTGGCCAAAGACCCTATCTTAAAAGAGGCCCTCACCTGCATCAAATGCGGGAGCTGCCTCTTTGAATGCCCAATTTACCAGATAGCCGCCGGCTACTACGGTGGACATGCCTACTTTGGCGGCGTGGGCGCCATTCTCACCGCCCACGTGGGCGGCAGCTTGGTGGAGGCGGCGCCCATCGCCTACACCTGCCTCAAGTGTGGGCGCTGCACCGAGCTCTGCCCCCAGCAGATAGACTTATCCCAGCTTATCCCGGAATTAAGACGCCGCATCGCCAATGCGGCCAAAAGCAAGTGATACATGGAGCTGCTGAGTTCGCTCAGCCGGTGCTGAGGACAAAGATAATTTTATGTTAAATTGACCGTCGGCTTAACATGGAGACGGAAATCAAGCTCCCTTACGGTGATTCCTTCCTGAGCGCTCGGCTGCCCGCCAAGAACCTCGCCTGCGTGCTCTCGAAGCGCGAGGCTAGGGGGCTAGAGAATGAAGGCGAGGCCATCACCAGAGCCATGCGAGAGCCCATTGGCTGCCCTCCCCTGCGCCAATGTGTCAAGCCAGGGGATAAAGTCATCGTTCTGGTTACCGATAATACCCGCCCCTGCCCCGATGAGAGACTGCTGCCGCCGATACTGGCCGAGCTGGAGGAAGTGGTTCCCCCCGAGAACATCACCATCATCGTGGCCGTCGGCCTGCACCCGCCTTTAGATAAACAGGAACTGGTCAAAAAACTGGGTGAGGATATCGTGGCCAACTACCGAGTGATAAACCATGACGTGAACCAAACAACCCACATCGGCACCACCTCCAGGGGCACCCCAGTGGAAATCAATACCGAGGTGGTCAAGGCTGATTTCCGCATCAGCACCGGCTTCATTGAGCCCCATTTCTTCGCCGGATTTTCCGGCGGCAGGAAAAGCATCGCCCCCGGGGTATTCAGCGTCAGGGCGGCCTACCACAACCATGGCTACCAGATGATCGAGCACCCCCGGGCCCGGGCCGGCATCCTAAAAGGTAACCCGGTGCATGAGGACCTGGTGGAGCAGGCCCAAATGGCCAAGCTCAATTTCATCGTCAACGTGCTCTTAAATAAACGACGGGAGATCACCCACGTCGTCGCCGGTGACCCGATAAAGGCTCATGAGAGAGGCTGCCAGCTTGAGCTGGAGATGGCCGGGGTCAAGGTGGCGCGCCGGGTGGACATCACCATCACCACCAATAGTGGGGCGCCGCTGGACCTTGACCTATACCAGACCTGCAAGGGGATTGATACCGCCTCACAGATAACTCGCGATGGCGGAATCATCATCATCGCCTCAGCTTGCAACTATGGCATCGGCCCGGAGGCATATCGGGAATTACACGCTTCGGCCAGCTCCCCCAAGGAAGTATTGCGCAAGATAAGGCGCCAGGAGCCCATTGGGGTGCAGTGGCAGAATCAGATCCTGGCTCGCGCTCAGCTCAAGCATGATATCTACCTGATATCCAACCTACCGGATAGCGTAGTCGAGGAGATGATGATGACGCCAGCCGGCTCCATAGAGGAGGCTCTGGCTAAGGCATTGGCTATTTTGGGCGATGACGCCGAAATCGCGGTGATCCCCGAAGGGCCACTGGTGCTCCCCCTCCTTACGGATTAAAGCTCCGGCACAAATTTGAAATCAACCCCACCAAACGCTATACTTAAACTAGGTTTCCCATTTTTGATGAGAGGTGTTCTAGCATCATGCCAAGCGTATTTTTCTTCGAAGACGAATGTGAGGACAAGTTCCTCCTGGGCAACAAAGGCGCTAATCTGGTAACCATGACCAAACTGGGGCTTCCCGTCCCGCCTGGGTTTATCGTCTCCATTGAAGCCTACCGGGAATATCAGCGCAGCGGCAAGCTGCCGCTGGAGGAGCTCAGGCGGGCGCTATCCTGGCTGCAAAAGAAAACCGGGAAAAAGCTGGGCGATGGCCTTTCCGTCTCCGTCCGCTCCTCAGCACCAGCCTCGATGCCGGGGATGATGGACACCGTGCTCAACCTCAAGGATGAAGATAAGATAATCTCCGCGGTAAAGCGCGTCTTTGATTCCTGGGATAACCTCCGGGCGGTTGAGTACCGCCGCTTAAATAAAATTCCCTCTGACCTGGGCACTTCAGCCATCGTCCAGGCCATGGTGCTCGGCAATAAGGAAAAAAACTCCGGCACTGGGGTAGTCTTCACCCGCAACCCCAATAACGGCCAGAAGCGACTTTTTGGCGAATACCTGGACCGGGCTCAGGGTGAAGACCTGGTTTCCGGGAAGAGGACCCCTCAGCCAATAGAAACCCTCCGGCTTCAGATGCCTGAAGTTTACGCGGAGTTGGAGAGGGTGGCTGATATCCTGGAAAGGCACTTCCGGGACATGCAGGACGTGGAGTTCACCGTGGAAGACGGAAAGCTTTATGTCCTGCAGACCCGCTCTGGCAAACGGAGCGGACGGGCCGCGGTGAGAATCGCCATAGATATGGTGAAAGAAGGGATCATCTCCCCCGAAGAGGCGATATTGAGGCTCACCCCAGAAGACGTGAGGGCCCTGCTCTACAAGCAGCTAAAACCCCCAGTGCAGTACCGGCCGGTGGCCCAGGGCTTGAGCGCCTGCCCGGGGGCGGCCAGCGGCAAGGTGGTCTTTGACCCCCTGGAGGCAGACACCAAGGCCAGACTGAATGAAGCGGTGATCCTGGTGAGGCCGGAGACCAGCCCTGAGGATATCCAGGGCATCCATGCCGCCGAGGGGGTGCTCACCTCACGGGGTGGGCTCACCTCCCATGCCGCCATCGTTACCCGAGCCATGGGCAAACCCTGCGTCTGCGGCGCCGAGACACTCAACATAGACCTTAAAGAGGAGACGCTGACGATTGGTGACCTGGTGATCAGGAAAGGCGATGAGATCACCATCGATGGTGACACCGGCAACATTTACCTGGGAGCCCTGCCCCTCCAGGAGGCGGAGGCTACCACCGAGCTCAAGGAGCTGATGTCCTGGGCAGATAGCTACAAACGGCTTGGGGTGTGGGCCAACGCTGACACCGTGGAAATGATACTTCAAGCCAAGAAATTCGGCGCTGAGGGGATCGGCCTGTGCCGCACCGAACGCCAGTTCAACTCCCCGGAGCGTCTCTCGGCAATCCGGGAATTCATCCTGGCCCAGACCCCCGCCGAGCGCTCAGAGGCGATAAACCACCTGCAACGGCTGCAGAAGGAGGACTTCATTGACATCTTCCGCGCCCTGGATGGTATGCCCATCATCATCAGGCTGCTTGACATGCCCCTGCACGAATTTCTGCCCTCGGAGGAGGAAACCACCGACCCTCAAGTGAAGGAGAGGCTGAGGGAGCTGAGAGAGGTCAACCCCATGCTCGGTCACCGGGGCGTCAGGGTGGGCGTCACCTTCCCCGAGATATATCAGATGCAGATTGACGCCATCAGTGAGGCCAGAGCTGAGGTGCCAGCCAATGTGGCCATCATGGTGCCCCAGGTCATCACCGTTCAGGAGCTTCTCTGGGTGAAAAAATACATCAAAGACCCGGCCCTCAAGGTGGGCATCATGATGGAGACGGTGCGGGCCTGCATGCGAGCCGGCAAACTGGCGCAGGAGGCTGATTTCTTCTCCTTCGGCACCAATGACCTGACCCAGGCCGTCTTCTCCTTCAGCCGTGAAGACGTGGAACGGAAATTCCTCACCACCTATCTGGAGCTCGGCATCCTAGAGCATAACCCCTTCCAGATACTGGATATCAAAGGCGTGGGCCGGCTCATGGAGACGGCGGTATCCTGGGCGAGGAAAGAGAAGAAAACGCTGGAGATCGGCGTCTGCGGTGAGCACGCCGGAGAACCTCTGTCCATCAGGTTCTTCCACCGCATCGGCATAGACTACGTCAGCTGCAGCCCCTTCCGCATCCCGACGACCAAGCTGGTGGCTGCCCAGGCTGCCCTGGAACAGAAGGGAGCCCCGATTTCAGCTCCATCAGAAAGCGCCGCCAAGGATGCCAGCAGTGTCTCCTAAAAATCAGGGGGAAACCACCTCGCCTTGACGCCCCAGAGGCTCTAGTGCTATATTTGAGGCGGAACCCAAAGCTACCCCTTGACACCACGGCAGGGTGAGATTTTTCTGGAGTAAGCCCGCCCAAGATGGTCAAGAGGAAGCCAACACCAACCGAAAAGGGGCAGCCTGAAGCTGCCTGAAAGGAGCAAAGGCGATGAGGGATTGCTTACATTCCTATATGAAGGTGGGCATTGTCCAGCTCATGGCCTTCCCAGATGGGGATACCCTGGCCAGCATCAGAAAGATCGCCGAGGACCCGTTCTTCGGAGCCATTGAGATCGCCTCCATCCCTGATGACATCCGGGCCGAGGTCTCGCGAATACTGGAAGCGGGCAAGCTGGTCGTCGGCTACGTGGCTCAAGCTACCATCCTCGCCCACAAGCTGGACCTAAACAGCCTGATCCCCCAGCAGCGGGAAGCCGCCATATCCAGAATCAAATCCGCGATAGATGAGGCCTATTCTTTGGGCGCTAGCCAGCTCTCCGTGCTCAGCGGACCGGTGCCCACGGTTGACAAACGCGAGCAGGCTAGAGAGCTATTGGTTGACTCCCTCACCCAGCTCTGTGGCTACGCCCAGAGCAAAGGTGACCTCAGGATCGCCCTGGAAATCTTTGACCGTGACTACGATAAGAAATGCCTCATCGGGCCGACTGAAGAGGGGGTGCAGGTGGCTAGAGAAGTGCGCCGGCACTACCCCAACTTTGGCCTGATGATTGACTTAAGCCACCTGCCACTGCTGAAGGAGAGCGCCGACCAGGCAATAAAAGCGGCTAGAGATTATCTCGTGCACGTCCACATCGGCAACTGCGTGCTCAAGGATAAAAACCATCCGGTCTATGGAGATAAACACCCGCGCTTTGGCCTTGCCGGCGGTGAAAATGACGTTGAGCAGGTGAGGCTGTTTTTGAAGGCTTTGATGGAGATAGGCTATATTGGCGAGGGAAAGCAGAACGTGGTCGCCTTTGAGGTCAAGCCTCTTGAGGGCGAGAGCCCCGAGGTAGTGGTGGCCAACGCCAAGCGCACCCTGCTGGAAGCATGGGCGAACCTTTAAGCTACGCCCCTCTCACCCTCTAGCTATCTTTCCATCCAGCTCAGCGCTCCACGCCGTAGAGGAGAAGGGAACCTGATGGAACAACGGCTCATCAAAGAATTGACCAAGATAGTCGGGCGTGATGATATCCTATATGACCTGAAAGACCTCATCGCCTACTCCTACGATGCCACCCCAAGACAAGAGATGCCGGACGTCATCATCTTTCCCCACAGCACGGCTGAAGTCTCGGCGATAATGAAGCTGGCCCATCAGGAGAGAATCCCGGTCATCGCCCGCGGCGCCGGCACTAATCTATCCGGCGGCACCATCCCGGTGAGGGGTGGTATCATCCTTGAGATGAGCCGGATGAACCGCATCCTGGAGATAGACACCGCCAATCAAAGGGCCGTCGTTGAGCCCGGCGTGATCAACCTCGACCTACAAAATGCGCTGGCCCCATTGGGCTTTTTCTATCCCCCTGACCCAGCTAGCCAGAAGAGCTCTACTCTGGGCGGGAACGTCGGGGAGAACGCCGGCGGGCCCCTCTGCCTGCGCTATGGCGTAACCTCAAAGTACGTCTGCGGCATGGAGGTCGTCCTGGCCGATGGAGAGGTGGTTGAGATCGGTGATTACGTCGCTGATCCTCCCGGCTATGACCTGCGCGGCCTGTTCATCGGCTCGGAAGGAATGCTGGGGGTGGCCACCAAGCTGATTTTGCACATCATCCCCAAGCCTGAAGCCACTCGCACCATGCTGGCCATCTTTGACACGCTGGAGGACGGAGGCCGGGCCGTCTCTGAGATCATCAGCCGAGGCATCGTCCCCGGGGCATTGGAGCTACTGGACAAGAAGATGTGCTGGGTCATTGAGCAGAGCGTCAGCGCCGGCTACCCCACCGATGCCGAAGGCGTGCTCCTCATTGAGGTCGCTGGACTGGCCGATACCCTGGATAGACAGGTGGAGGAGATCTCTGAGATATGCCAAAAAAACAAGGTGCGCGAGCTGCGCATCGCCCAAACGAATGCAGAAAGAGATGCCCTCTGGAAGGGCCGCCGGGGAGCCTTCGGGGCGGTGGCCCGCATCTGCCCCCCTTACTCGGTATGTGATGGCACCGTTCCCCGGGATAAACTGGCCCAGGCGCTGCACCGGGTGGGTGAGATCGCGGAGAAGTACCACGTGCTCATCGCCAACGTGGCCCACGCCGGTGATGGCAACCTCCACCCCCTGATTCTATTTGATGCCAACAACCCTGAGGAGCGTGCCGCGGCCAAGAAAGCCGGTAGTGAGGTGCTTGATACCTGTATCGCCTTCGGCGGCACCATCACCGGCGAGCATGGCATCGGCCTGGAGAAGATGGATGCCATGCGCCTCATGTTTGACCCGGCGGATATCGCCGCCATGCGCCGGATAAAAGAGGTCTTTGACCCCGATGATATCTTAAACCCGGGGAAAATGTTCCCCCCTGATGAGAGCCAACCCCAGCCCACCCAAGAAGAGGTAGCCTGAAGTGAAAAAAACTGTTTCTCAGGAGAGAGAAGCCTTCCACCAGCAGCTTGGTGCCGTAGTCGGCCCTGAGAATGTGCTCACCGAGGCACAGGCGACGGCTTCCTACCAGGTGGACGGGTTTACCCCGGACGGCGTCGTCTTCGCCACCAGCACCGAGCAAGTATCGCAAGTTATCCGGCTGGCCAACGAATTCCGCATCCCCATTATCCCCTGGGGGAGCGGCTCCAAACAAGAGGTTGGCCCCTGCCTTTCTCAGTCCGGTACCATCTTATGTCTTAAGCGCATGAATCAGCTCATCGAGCTTGATGCCGGCAACTTCACCGCCCACGTAGCCGCCGGCATGGTCAATGCTGAATTACAAAAGCAGCTCGGCGAACACCGGTTCTTCTTCCCCCTTGACCCGGTCTGTATGGAGACGTCAACCCTTGGTGGTGAAATCGCCACCAACGCCACCGGACCGCTGCGTTTGAAATATGGGGCGGTTCGTGACCTGGTTCTGGGGGTGACCGTGGTCNCCCCCACCGGTGACATCATCCACACTGGCGGCAAAACCATGAAAAACGTGGCTGGATTTGACCTGTGCAAGATGTACATCGGCTCCTGGGGCACCCTGGGCATCATCACCGAGGCCGTAATACGCCTGTTCCCCCTGCCCGAGGTGAGCAAAAGCCTTCTCATCACCGCCAGCCAGGAGAACGCCTTCCGGCTGGTCGGCCAGCTGCTAGAGTCAGCGCTGGAGCTCAGCGCCATTGAGCTGCTCGACTGGACAGCCGGACGCTATTTGGGCGACCACGGCGCTCACCTTGCCGAAGGCAAGGTATTGCTTCTAGTCAATATTGACGGCGATAGCGCTGCTGTAGCCCGCCGCGAGGAGGCCATCAAAGCCCTAGCCAAGACAAACCAGGCGAGCGAGGTGGTCACCCTCCAGGGCGAGGAGGCAGCCGAGGTCTGGAACGCCTACCGCCGGGTGCACCAGGCGCTGCTGGATGCAGTGCCATCAACCGCGCAGGGCAAGGCCTCGGTGCCCATCGGCAAAGCAGCCGATATGTTCCGGGCCATAAAAGAGGCGGGCCAGCGCCACCACGCGGAGATAGGCATAAGGGTGTATTGCGGCAGCGGCCTCCTCTACCCCTATGTGGCGCTAGAAGATGATAAGCTCATCTTCGTCATCGCCAGCTTAAAACAGGCTGCCTCAGCCTTAGGCGGGTTCTTCATCGTTGAGGCAGCGCCGTTATGGGCGAGAAAAAAGGAAGGTAGCCTACCCCAGCGCAGCGATGCCACCCTGATGAAGCGCCTGAAGACCGCGTTTGACCCCAATAACATCCTCAATCCAGGTCGGATGTTCGGAGGTCTATATTAGTTATGTCAACCGTGGTTGAAGAGATCGCGGAAGCGCTACAGAAGTGCAACAAGTGTGGGCTTTGTCTGGCCGGATGTCCGGTCTATAAGGCTACCGGTGTGGAATGGACCAGTGCCCGGGGGCGGATTGCCCTGCTGCGCAGCGCCCTGCTTGACCACCGCCTGGAGCTTGATGCGCTGGATGACCCCATCTTCAACTGCCTCACCTGCAATGGCTGCACCGAACACTGTCCTCCGGCAGTGCCCACCGGGGAGATTATCTTCAAGGCCAGGGAAGAGATGCTCAAGCGACAGGGGGACTCCTGGCTAGGGCGGCTGGTCTTCCACAAATTGCTGGCCAGCCCCTCCCAGCTGCACCAGGCCTCCAAGCTGCTGAGGCTGGCTGAGGTCACCGGCCTGCGCCCCTTGGCCAGAAAGACCGGCCTTACCAGACTCTTCGGCGATGCCGGCAAAGCTGAAGCCATCGTGCCCAAGATACCGCCAAGCCAGGGACTGGAGGCCGTCAAGCGCCTGGCCGGAAAGATAAACAATCCCAAGTATAAAGTGGCCTACTTCACCGGGTGTCACGCCCCAAACCTTGCCCCCAAAGTGGCCGCGGCCACAGTACGCATCCTGCACCGGCATCAGGCCGAGGTCACCGTGCCCGATTTTGTCTGCTGTGGCCTTCCCGCCGCCGGCTACGGGGACGGGCCATCCGCCCGAAGCTTAGCCCGCAGAAATATTGAGATCGCCGCTAGCTTGAGCGTGGACGCCATCGTCACCGCCTGCGCCAGCTGCAGCTCCTTCCTCAAGGATTACGCCAAACTCCTGGAGAATGACCCAGAGTGGTCAGAAAGGGCCAGAGATTTCGCCGCCAAAGTGAAAGACTTGAGCGAGATTTTGACTGACATCGGGCTGGTCACCGAGATGGGCACCATCAAAAAGAAGGTGACCTATCATGACCCATGTCACCTAGCCCATCACCAGAAAATAAAGGAGCCACCACGCACCATACTGAGGAGCATCCCCGGGGTGGAGTTCATCGAGCTCCCCGAGGCTGACGTCTGCTGCGGCGCTGCCGGGAGCTACGCCTTCAAGAATTATGACATCTCCATGCAGGTGCTCAAGCGAAAAATGGGCAATGTGGAGAAAACAGGCGCGGATATTTTGGTATCATGCTGCCCAGCGTGCGTTATGCAGCTTGCCTGCGGGGTAAGGCAAGAGAAACTGCCAGTGCGCGTCACCGAGATGGTGGAACTGCTTGATGAGGCCTACCGCAAGGCCAAGGAAGGCTAGAAATTTCAGCAATTATCAATGGAGCGAGGCCATGAAAATTGTCATTGCCCCTCAAGGTTTCAAAGGAAACCTCACCGCTCTTGAAGTTGCCCGAGCCATTGAGCGAGGAATCAAGCGTGTTGTCCCCGATGTCACCACCACATTAAAACCCATGGCTGATGGTGGGGAGGGAACAGTGCAGGCGCTGGTTGATGCCACCGGGGGTAAAATGATGGTGACCGAGGTAACCGACCCCTTGGGAGGGCGGGTGAAAGCCCAGTGGGGAATCTTGAGCGACGGCACCACCGCGGTCATTGAGATGGCCGCCGCCTCCGGTCTCCCCCTGGTGCCCCCGGAGAAGCGCAACCCGCTGATAACCACCACCTATGGCACCGGAGAGCTCATCCGCGCCGCGCTCGACCATGGCTGCCGCAAGCTGATCATCGGCATCGGGGGGAGCGCCACCAACGATGGTGGCGCCGGCATGGCCCAGGCCCTGGGCGCCCGATTCCTTGATGCCAATGGGGAGGAGCTTCCCTTCGGCGGCGCTGCCCTGGCTAGATTAGAACACATTGATATCTCCCAAATGGACCCGAGACTAGCTGAGTTTGATGTGACCCTGGCCTGTGATGTCAACAACCCGCTCTGCGGCCCCCGGGGGGCCTCCGCCATCTACGGCCCCCAGAAGGGCGCCACCCCAGAGATGGTAGAGCAGCTTGACCGCGCCCTCTCCCACTACGCGGATGTGATCAAAAAGGACTTGGGCATTGACCTCAGGGATGTGCCCGGAGCCGGCGCGGCCGGCGGGCTGGGCATGGGGCTGATGGTCTTCCTCAAGGCCAAGATGGTGCCCGGCATTGACGTGGTCATCCGGGCGACCAATCTGGTTGATGCCCTAAAAGACGCTGACCTTGTCTTCACCGCCGAGGGCAGGATTGACTGTCAATCGGCGATGGGCAAGGTGCCCACCGGGGTAGCCCTCAAGGCCAAGGAATTCGGCATCCCCGTGATCGCCCTGGCCGGTGAGGTGGCTGATGACTGCCGGGTGGTCTACGAGCAGGGAATTGATGCCATCATCAGCATCGCCCCGGGGCCCATCAGCCTAGACCAGTCCATGGCCAACGCGGAGAAACTGATCGCCGATGCTGCCGAGTGCGCCATGAGGCTGCTGCGGTGCCAGGCAAAAAGCTGAAACACAGGAGGAGGGAAAATGGCTAAGCCCAAAGTCTTCGTGGCCCGGAGGATGGCCCAGGAAGCACTGGATATGATCGCCCAGGCGGCGGAAATGGAGCTCTGGGAGGATGAACTCCCCCCACCACGGGATGTCCTGCTCCAGAAAGTTCGGGATATTGACGGGCTGCTCTCACTGCTCACCGACAAGGTTGATGCGGAACTGATGGATGCCGCCCCCAAACTCAGGGTGGTGAGCAACATGGCAGTTGGCTTTGACAACATTGACGTCCCTGAGGCCACCAGGCGCGGCATCATCGTGGGCAACACCCCCGGCGTGCTCACCGAGACCACCGCCGACTTCGCCTTCGCCCTGATTATGGCCGCGGGCAGACGCGTGGCGGAGGGGGACCGTTGGACCCGAAACGGTAAATGGAAAACCTGGGGCCCGATGATACTGCTCGGCCATGATATCCACCACGCCACCCTGGGCATCGTCGGCTGCGGACGCATTGGCCTGGAGGTAGCCAAGCGCGCCCGGGGCTTTGATATGAAAGTTCTCTATTATGATACGGTGCGCCGCAAGCCAGAGGAGGAAAGGGAGTTTGGCCTGGAATACGTCCCCAACCTGCATGACCTGCTCTCCAGAGCCGATTTTATCACCGTCCACGTGCCCCTCATGCCTGAGACCCGCCACCTCATCAGCACCGCCGAGTTTGCCGCCATGAAGCCGACGGCGGTCTTCGTCAATACCTCCCGGGGGCCGGTGGTTGATCAGAAGGCCCTCTACCAGGCGCTGAAATCGGGGCAGATCTTCGCCGCCGGGCTGGACGTGACTGATCCTGAGCCAATCCCCATGGATGACCCGCTGCTGACGCTGGAAAATGTCATCATCGCCCCGCACATCGCCAGCGCCAGCGTAGCCACCCGAACCAAGATGGCACTAATGGCTGCGGCCAACCTCATCGCCGGACTCAAAGGGGAGATGCCACCCAATTGCGTCAACCCTGAGGTACTAAAGAAGGGATAGTGTACACTTTAAGGGAGGGACTAAAAACCCTCCCTTAATTTTTCCTCCTCTTTTTAAAGGAGGGGCTGAATTTGCACCACCGGGAATTTTCTAGTAAAATGGGGCTTAAGATGATCAACCTTCCTGTTCTGGTGCTGAGCCAGAGCTACGAACCGCTCACCGTCTGCCGGGCACGGCGCGCCATAGTGCTCATCTACCAAGGCAAGGCAGAGATGCTGGAAAACGGCATTGGCTTTATCCACTCTGCCAGGGAAAGTTTCCCGGTGCCCTCGGTAATCCGCCTCGCCTACCTGGTCAAGCGCCCTTACTTGGAAAGAAAGCTGAGCCGTTTTGAGGTTTTCAACCGCGATAACTACACCTGCCAGTACTGCGGCAAGCAGACCAGGCAGCTAACTTTGGACCACGTCATCCCCCGCTACCGGGGTGGCCAGCATACCTGGGAAAACGTGGTCAGTGCCTGCGTGCCCTGCAACCGCCGCAAGGCGGGGAGAACCCCACAGGAGGCCGGGATGAAGCTCATCCGCAAGCCCTCCCGCCCCGGATATAGCCCTCTCTTCAATATCCCCTATCAGTACCGCCAGACCAAGCTGGAATGGCAGAAATACCTGCCCCAGTAAAGACCTTTGGAAAATAAAGCGAGCCTCTCACCCCTTGAGCCTTCGTTTGCTTATGCCCCTCAGAGCCGCGCTAGTATGAAACCTCGCTCAGCGGCAGTTCAATGGTGGCCTCACTCTCCAGCTCCACCACCACCGTTTCCTTCAATGGGTTGCTCCCCACCACCTTGGCCTCACCCATGGCTGTTGACACGCGCTGGCCCACCTTGGGCAGCTTCTCCTTCACCGCTCGGTACTGCTCACATTCGTAGCTAAGGCAGCACATCAGGCGGCCGCAGATGCCTGAAATCTTCATCGGGTTGAGCGGCAGGTCCTGGTCCTTGGCCATGCGGATGGAAACCGGCTCAAATTCGCTGATGAAGCTCATGCAGCACAGCGGACGGCCACACCGCCCAAAGCCGCCCATCAGCTTGGCCTCGTCTCTTGTGCCCACCTGCCGCAGCTCCACCTTCACCTTAAAGCGCCTGGTCAGCCGCCGAACCAGCTCGCGGAAATCCACCCTCTCCGCGGCGCTGAAGAGAAAGGTGAGCCGGCTGCCATCAAAGTTATACTCGGCGGAGAGCAATTTCATGGGCAGCTTCAGCTCCTCGATCATCTTGCCGCACTCGATGAGGGCTTCCTCCGCCTTGTCCTCAAGCTCCCGGGCGCGCTCGATATCCTCAGGCTCCGCCTTGCGCATCACCGGTTTGAGCTGCCCAGCCGCCTCATGAGCCAGTACCTGCCGGGGCGCGATGACCACCCGTCCCAGCTCCAACCCGCGGCTCGTCTCCACGATGACGTAATCATTCACCTCCAGCTCAAGGCCAGCTGGGTCAAAGTAGTAAACCTTGCCCGCCTTCTTGAACCGTATGCCAACGATCTGTTCAGTCATTTCTCACCGGTACTCGCCTAGGTAAATTTTGCTGCTCACGCCCTTCCTTTCCCGGCAGGTCAAGCATCAGCACCTCCAGCACCAGCCGGGGATTGGCGTTCTGCCTGAGCTGCTCCCTGGCCGCCTGGATGCTGGCGATAAAACGCCTTATCTGCTCTAGACTATAGCCATCAGCCATCTCCTCTAGCGTGCTCTCCCGGTCAACATTGGTCACCATATCCCGGCAACCTATCTTGACCAGCAGTAGGTCGCGCCACCAGCTAGTCCAGAGCCTGAGCTCCTCCTGAACCGCACCTCTATTTTGGGCAAACTGTGCCGCCAGCTGGGCAGCATAGCTGAAACGCTCTTCATTATCCGACCCAATGACCTCAAGCATCCGGTCCAGCTTTTCCTCCCGCTCACGGAGTAGCCCATTCCCTAAGGCAGATAGCGCCCAGCCCAGGCAGCCGCCAGAGAGCCTGGCCAAAAGCTTGGCCTTCTCTGGCTCAACACCCCAGCGGCGGCTGAGCACGGCTTCCATCTCATTTACGGGTAGCGGACCAAGCTCCAGCCGCTGGCAGCGGGAGACCACCGTGGCCGGCACCAGCCGCTCATTAGCCGTAAGCAGGATGAAGACCACCTTATCAACCGGCTCCTCCAGCGTCTTAAGTAGACAGTTGGCCGCCTCCAGAGAGAGAAGCTCGGCCCCATCAATGATGAATACCTTGCATTTGCCCTCAAAGGGAGGAAGGCTGGCCGAGTGCTGCATTTCCCTGATGCGGTCAATGCTGATCTCAGCCTGAAGTTTAGCCTCGCTGGCGTTTTCATCCTGCTCTAGCCCGATTATCTGCACATCGGCGTGGCCCGCATTAGCTATCTTCTGGCAGGAGACGCATTCCCCACAGGGAGGCTCGGCTGCCTCACAATTGAGCGCCCGCGCCAGGTCAAGCGCCAGCGTCATCTTGCCCACATGAGGCGGCCCCACCAGAAGGTAGGCATGCGCCAGCCTCCCCCTCTCCAGGCTGCGCTGGAGTAAAGCTACAATTCTATCTTGCCCCACTACCTGCCACACCTTGAAACCTCGCTTCTAAACTAAATCATCTTTGGTTAGGTCGGCGAAAGTCTCCCGGCGCCGGATAAGGCGCGCCTTGCCCTCCCTCACCATAACCACCGCTGGCTTGAGCGCAGCGTTATAGTTGCTGGCCATGGCTAGGCAGTAGGCGCCACAGTCAGCCACCGCCAGAATATCGCCGGCCCTAACTTGGGGCAGGCTGATGTCCTTGATCAATATATCGCCTGATTCACAGAACTTACCGGCAATGGTCACCTTGCTGTCTTGTCTTTCCCGCATCTTGTTGGCCACCACCGCCTCGTACTTCGCCCCGTAAAGGGCGGGGCGGATGTTGTCCGCCATGCCACCGTCAACGGAAACATAGCACCTGACTCCAGGTATCTCCTTGACCGTCCCTATCTCATACAGCGCCNCCCCCGCCTGCCCCACGATGGCCCTCCCCGGCTCAACGATCAGCCGTGGCGGCGCTAGTCTTAATTCCTGGCACCTACCCAAGACCGCGGATGCTATCGCCTCAGCATAGGCTGAGAGGGGTGGGGCGGGTGCTTCCAAGGTATACTGAACGGCAAATCCCCCGCCAATATCCAGCTCTTGGAGCTCAAAGCCATGCTCTGATTTCATAGCGGCGGCGAAGTCAAGCGTGATCTTTATCGCCTCCAGGTAGGGCTCAACCTCAAAGATTTGCGAGCCAAGATGAAAATGGAGGCCGACGAGGTTCAGATTGGGCGCTGACACTGCCTCAGCCACCGCCTCCCCGGCGCTGGACATGGGGAAACCAAACTTGCTATCCACAATGCCGGTGGTAATGTGCTGGTGGGTGTGTGGATCAACCCCGGGAGTTAAACGCAGCAATATGTCCTGGACACAACCCTTCTCCCTGGCTATTTCCCCCAGTTGAGCCAGCTCATGGAAACTATCCACCACGATGCGCCCAACCTGCCACTCCAGGGCTAGTTTGAGTTCCTCAGCTGATTTGTTATTGCCGTGAAAATAGACTTTGTCCAATGGAAAATCAACTGAACGAGCGATGCTCAGCTCTCCACCAGAGACCACATCCAGCCCTAGCCCCTCCTCCCGCAGAAGAAGTGCCAGCGCCCGGTTGAGAAAGGCCTTACCAGCATAGACCACCGCCGTGTCAGCGTAGCGCTGGCCGAACTGCGCCCTGAACTCAGCGCACCTGCGGCGCAGGCTGAGCTCGTCAAAGATATATAAAGGGGTGCCAAACTCCCTGGCTAGCTCCACGCTGTCACAGCCACCAATAGCCAGGTGACCCCGCGCATTAACCTCAGCGGTCAAGGGGAAAAGAGAAAGTCTATCTATATCTTGCCTCGTAGTCAACTTGACCTCCCACCTTAATGTTAACAGGGCGGCGTAACTTAAGTCAATTTGGCCACCCGCTCAATATTATGTAAAGAGGGGCAAACGCCCCTCTCAAACACCCCAAATCTATTATCCGCCTATTTCAGGCTCTCTAGGTACTCTTTCAGCCAAGCTAGAGCTGCCTCAGCGGCACTCTGTTTATTTTGCCCGCGGTCCCCGTGGAACTGGTGCTTCCGGCTGCTGGCTCCACTTTCATGGGCTAACCCCAAGTAGAATAGCCCCACCGGCTTTCCCGGAGTCTCCCCACCCGGCCCGGCGATGCCGGTATCCGCCAGGCAAATATCCACCCCCAGCACTTTCCGGCCACCCTGCGCCATCTCCTCGGCCACCTCGCGGCTCACCGCCCCACAGCGCCTGATGGTCTCTTCCCCCACCCCGACCACCTTGATCTTGACCTCGTTGCTGTAGGCGGTGATTGACCCCTTGTAGTAGTCGGAGCTGCCTGGGATATTGGTTATGCGGTGGGATATGAGCCCCCCGGTGGCAGATTCAACCACCCCTAGAGTCAACCTCTTCTCACGGAGTAAGTCACCAATCTCCCGCTCAAGACTAGCCACTGCTTCCCCACCTAGATTTATCCAAAGCGCATCCGTTAACTTTTCATTGCTTTAATTATATAATAAACTAAGCTTGCTGAATAAAATGAAATTAAGGAGGTTCAAATCATGGGCATAACAGCTGCCATTGTGGGGGCCATTGGCGGGCTCTGTGCGGTGATGGGCATCATCACCGCTGCCGAAGTGATGCCACCGGTCCTGCCTCAACTTACCTGGGACTTTTGGCTAGCGCTCTCGGCAGTTCTGCTTCTGGGCGCTATTGCCTTCGCCCTCGGCCGTGGCTACGAATAGCCGCCCAGAGAGCAATCTGGCTCTTAGCTAGCAATAAAGTAGCGGGGTTTTATGATTATGGGCATGATACGGGGTGATGAGTATCGGGAGAGATTGCAGAGGGTCAAGCCGGAAATCTACTACCTGGGGGAGAAGATTGAGAGCGTGGCTACTCACCCCGCTTTCCTTCCCCACGTCAACGCGGTGGCCCTGACCTACGACATGGCCTGGGCTCCTGAGTTTGAGGAGCTTTTAACCACCAAATCGCATCTCACCGGAGAGAAGATCAACATCTTCACCCACATCCACCACAGCACCGCTGATTTGGTGCAGAAGGTGAAGGCGCTGCGCGCCCTTGGTCAGCAGACGGGAAGCTGCTTTGCCCGCTGTGTGGGGCATGATGCCCTGAACGCCATTTATTCCGTGACCTACGATATGGATCAGAAGAACGGCACCGAGTACCACCAGAGGTTCCTCAACTTTCTCAAAGAGGTGCAGGCCAAGGATTTATTCATCTCCGGAGCCATGACTGACCCCAAGGGTGACCGCAGCCTATCCCCCAGCGAGCAGGCTGACCCTGACCAGTATCTCCACGTCGTTGAGAAGCGGCGGGATGGCATCGTAGTTAGGGGAGCCAAAGCTCACATTACCGGCGCGGTAAACGCCCTCGGTCACCTGGTCATGCCCACCACCTCCATGAAGGAGGCTGATGCTGACTTCGCCGTCTGCTTCTATGTCCCGGTGGATGCCCCCGGCTTGATTCACATCTTTGGCCGCCAGACCAATGACGAACGCAAGTGCGGCTGCCTCATTGACCAGGGCAACGTGGAATACGGCATCGTCGGCGGCGAGGCTCTGGTGGTCTTTGATGACGTCTTCGTCCCTTGGGAGCATGTCTTCATGTGCGGCGAGTATGACTTCGTCTTTGAGCTGGTGGAGCGTTTCGCCACCGCCCACCGGCAGAACTATGGAGGCTGCAAGGTCGGTCTCTCCGACGCCCTGATTGGGGCCACCTACGCCCTGGCCGAGGTTCAGGGCACCGCCAAAGCCTCCCACATCCGAGATAAGCTGGTGGAGATGGTTCACCTGGCAGAGACCCTTTACTGCTGCTCCCTCGCCTGCTCCTGCCAGGGATATGCTCTGCCGGCGGGCAATTTCATGGCTGATCCGCTCCTAGCCAACGTCACCAAGCTGAATGTGACCCGCCATATCTATGAGATCGCCCGGCTGGCGCAGGATATCGCCGGCGGTATATTAGCCACCCTGCCCTCGGAAATAGACTGGCAAGATAGCCGGGTCGGCAAGTACGTTGATAAGTATCTCAAAGGGGTGGCTAGTGTCCCTGCCGAAACCAGAATGCGCCTACTTAGGCTGATTGAGGGCATGACCTGCGGCACCGCCCTAGTGGAATCCATGCACGGTGCTGGGTCACCGCAGGCACAGAAGATAATGATCATGCGCCGCGCCAACTGGGAGCACAAGAAAAGGCTCGCCCAGAAGCTGGCCAAAATCAGGGAGCGGCCAAAATAAAGGTGTTGAGCTCCAAGATACAGGTATCGGTCAAGTACTGCGGCTCCTGCAATCCCCTCATTGACCTAGCCAAGCTCGGCAATGCGCTGAAAGAAGCCTTGAGCCAAGATAATGATTTAACACTTGTCCCGCCGGAGAGCGCCCGTATAGATATCATGCTCATCCTCTGCGGCTGCCCCCGAGCCTGTGGCAATAAAGAGGAGATAAGGGCCAGAGCCGCCCGCAGCATCGTGGTGGCTGGGGAAACGGTTGACCTGGTGCCGACGCCGGAAAAAGACATCAGCGCCGCGATAATGAAGAAATTGAAGTCCGGCTAGTCATAAACCGGCGCCGGTCCCACGCTCTCGCCACCATCCACGATGATGACTTCCCCAGTAACGTAGCTTGAGGCGTCTGAGGCAAGATAAACCGCCGCCCCGGCGATGTCCTCCGGCTCCCCAATGTAGCCCAGCGCCTTTCTCCCCGCCGCTGCCTCAGCCTTTGCCGGCTCCTTCCACAGGGCTTCACTCAAGCGGGTCTTGACCACCCCCGGGGCAATGGCATTGACCCTGATTTTGTACTGCCCCAATTCTTTGGCCAGAACCTTGGTCAGCATGATCAAGCCCGCCTTGGTCACGCTGTAAATGCCCAGCTCGCTGGGTATAATCCCCATAATGGAGGCGATGTTGATGATGCTGCCGCCGCCCTGCTCCCGCATCAACCTCGCCACCAACTGGCTAAGTAGGAACGGCCCTTTAAGGTTGACGTTCATGGTGACGTCCCAGGCCCATTCCTCAGCCTCAAGCAGGGGGCCATAGTAAGGATTGGTGCCAGCATTGTTGACCAGAATATCAATCCTTCCCCACTCATCCTTTACCCTCTCCACCAGAGTCCTGGAGTCCTCCACTTTGGCGATGTGGCTGGCCACTGCCAGACTCTTTCTGCCCCGCTGCGCTATCTCCTGGGCCACTTCCTCCAGAGGTGGCAGTTTTCGCCCGCTTACCGCCACATCCGCCCCAGCCTCAGCCATGGCCAGAGCAATGGCCCGGCCAATGCCCCGGCTGCCCCCGGTGACCAAAGCCACCTTACCCTGGAGAGAAAATCTGCCGGAGTCCATGCCTATCACCTCCTTCTGCATTCGCCTGCCGATAACAACCACTCCTCTGGCCCGAGCTCTAGGGGAAGCAGCCCAGCTGGCAATGGCAAATCTTGACCCCTAGCTCGTCCGCGGCCTTGCCCACCTTTTGCGGGCTGACTTTCAGCTCCTGGGCAATCTTAAGGGCAACGGGACAGGGTAGTCTCCCCTCCACCAGCGATGACTTTATCCTCTCCTCAAGCTCGCTATCCATATTAACCTCCAATCCTGCTAAAAAGCACTCTAGATTAAATCTTATCACGCCTATCCCCGCCGTGTATATGGAGAAACTGCCTGGCTACTTCATCGCCAGCGCCATTTCATCGGCGAGCCGGCGCAGGTTCACCACATAGTCTTTGGCCAGGGGGTCAATCAACACCACCCGGCCGTCTATCGCCTCGGCGATGACCTCGGCGCTCTGTGGGTTAAATTGAGGCTCGGCGAAGATGACCTTTATCCCGTTCTCCTTGGCCTGCTCTATCAGGCGCGCCAGACCCGCCGCCGTGGGCTCTTTCCCCTCCGCCTCGATAGGCAGCATGACCAGGTTATATTCCCGAGCAAAATAGCCAAAGGCGGGATGATAAACCATGAATCTACGGTTGGTTACCCCGGATAACTTATCCCTGATCTCCTGGTCAAGCTGGCTGAGCTCCCGGAGGTAGCGCTCCAGGTTCTGCCGGTAATATTCCTTACCATCCGGGTCAACCTGCACCAGGCCATCATAGATGTTCTGCACCATGATTTTGGCATTCCGCGGTGACATCCAGATATGGGGGTCTAAGGTTCTCTTCCCCGCCACCTCCTCAATCTCCACCCCCCACGCGCAATCAACCACCAGCATATCCTGGTTGACCGCCAGAAGTCTATCCATCCAGGCCAGCTCAAACTCAATACCAGAGCCCACCTTGGCGTACATCTCCGCCCCGGCTAGGGCGGTCATCTGGGAGGGGGTTGGCTCATAGGTATGCAGGTTCGCCCCCGGCGGCACCATCACGGTGACCATTACCCTTTCCCCACCTACCCGCTCCACAAACTCGGCCTGAGGCGGTATGGTGACCACCACCTCAATCTTTCCGCCCGTCTCCTCCTTTCCCCCACAGGAAAGGATGGAGGCGGCCACCATCACCACCAGCAAAGGCAAAAAACGCTTGAGCGCAGGTCCTCTCACCATATCATTCCCTGGGTCATATTTCCCCCTCAACCCGCGCGGCGTCGCCGGTATCGCCGGTAGATTATCACCGCCAGCGCTCCCAGAATAGCAGCACCGGATATCCACTGCGCTGTGGGCACACCAGCAAGCGTCCAGACTTCAAGCTTGAGGTTCTCCAGGAAAAAGCGCCCCACGCCATAATAAATGACGTAGCCGCAGAAGATATCCCCATCGAGAAGACGATGCTTCCACCTCCGCGCCAGCACCATGAGCAGAATAAAGCCGGCGAAGTTCCACAGGGACTCGTAGAGAAAGAGGGGGTGGAAGCGGCTGTAGGTTTCATACCCGGGAAGCCGGTGGGCAGGGTCAATGTATATCGCCCAAGGCAGGTCAGTGGGATAGCCATAGAGTTCCTGATTGAAGAAGTTGCCCCACCTGCCTATCGCCTGGGCCAGGATAAGGCCAGGGGCGACGATGTCCATCCAGCGCAGGGTGCGCAGCTTCTTCCATTTGGTGTAAATGATGAGCCCGATGGCACCCCCGATGACGGCGCCGAAGATGCCCAGCCCCGCCCCACCAAAAATCAAAGCCGGGTTCTGGCGGTAAAAGTCCCACTGGTCAATCACGTGATAGAG
>MTNR01000030.1 GCA_002011495.1 Dehalococcoides sp. JdFR-56
CTGAAATACTTTGGTATGGACATCGTCTCCGCGGGGATAGTGAACCCGCCCGATGATAGCTATGAAGTGCTCAGCCAGCGCCATGACAGCACCTACCGCAAAATCATCCTGAAAGACGGGCGAGTGGTCGGGCTGGTATTCGTGGGCAACATTGAGAAATCGGGCATCGTCCTCAACCTGATCAGGAACCAGGTAAGGGCTGATGGCTTCAAACAGGCGCTGGTGGCTGAGGACTTCGGCCTCTCCATCCTCCCCAGAGAGCTGTGGCAACCGCACCTGAGGATGCCAGCTTCAGCCCAGATTTCCCAGGTGGTCACTGAGCACCCCGAGGAGGAAGTGGCCGGAGAGTAAAGTTTTGGCTGGGAGTTAGGACAATGAAAGAGCTTGAGCGAATACAAAACCCCTATAATGACGATAAGGCGATTGATGCCTGCTCCATATTCGGCGCCATGGATACCTCAGGCAAGAGGTTCTCCGGGAAAGGCGTCATCAGGGCGATTGCCAATATGCATGACCGCGGCAATGGCCTGGGGGGTGGCTTTGCCATCTACGGGCTATATCCCGAGTATGCTGACCTCTACGCCTTCCACATCATGTACCTCAGCCAGAAGGGGAAAGAAGACGTCGAGGCCTTCCTCAAGGAGAAATTTCGCCTGACTCATGCTGAAGAGGTGCCCACCCAGCCGACGCCGAAAATCACCAATCCCCCTCTGGTCTGGCGCTACTTTCTTGAGGTTGGGCCGCAGAAGCCCGAGGAGGAGGCAGATGATGACTACGTCGTGGAGAGGGTGATGGAGATAAACACCAAGTTCCCCGACGCCTTCGTCTTCTCCAGCGGCAAGGACATGGGGGTGTTCAAGGGAGTGGGCTATCCTGAGGAGATCGCGGAATACTTTTGCCTTGAGCAATATGAAGGCTACCTCTGGACGGCCCATGGCCGATTCCCCACCAATACCCCCGGCTGGTGGGGCGGCGCTCATCCCTTCTGCATCCTGGACTGGACGGTGGTGCACAACGGTGAGATCTCATCCTACGGCATCAACCGGCGTTATCTGGAGCAGTTCGGCTATCACTGCACCATGCAGACCGATACTGAGGTGGTGGCTTACGCCGTTGACCTACTAATGCGGAAACACAATCTGCCCATAGAGATAGTGGCCAAAATACTGGCCTCACCCCTCTGGAGTGATATTCAGCGCCTTCCCCAGAGGGAACAGACGCTGATGCGAACCCTGCGTCAGGTGTACGGCAGCCTGCTGCTCAACGGGCCCTTCACCGTAATCATCGCCCACCACGGGGAGATGATCGGGCTCACCGACCGTATCAGGCTGCGCCCGCTGACCGTGGGGGCGAAGGGTAGCATGCTCTACCTTTCCTCCGAGGAGTCAGCCATTCGTCTCATCTGCCCTGACCTGGATGAGGCCTGGATTCCAGCCGGCGGCGAACCGGTGGTGGGGAGCCTGAAAGCACCGCTCAAAACCCCAGTGGCCGCCAAGGAGATGGTATCCCATGTTGACTAAGCGTATTATTCCTTGCCTTGACGTCAAAGACGGGCGCGTGGTCAAAGGAACGAGCTTTATACAGCTACGCGATGCCGGTGATCCGGTGGAGCTGGCCGCCTTTTACTACAAGGAGGGGGCTGACGAGCTGGTCTTTCTGGATATCAGCGCCACCCCTGAGGGGCGTGACACCATGGTTGACGTGGTGGAGCGCATCTCCGAGGAGGTGTTTATGCCTCTCACCGTAGGCGGTGGGCTGCGCTCAACCAGCGACATGCGGCGCATGCTAAAGGCAGGGGCAGATAAAATCTCAATCAATACGGCGGCGGTGCTCACCCCCAACCTGATTTCGGAGGGGGCCCAAAAATTCGGCAGCCAGTGCATCGTCGTGGCCATAGATGCCAAGCGGATAGAAGGTGGTAAAGAACCCAAGTGGGAAGTCTACACCCACAGTGGGCAAAAGCCCACCGGAATTGACGCGGTGGAGTGGGCCAGGCGAGCCGCCTCACTGGGGGCGGGAGAGATTCTGCTCACCAGCATTGATGCTGATGGCCACCGGGCGGGCTATGATATTGAACTTACCCGCGCTATCTCCGAGGCGGTGACCGTGCCGGTCATCGCCAGCGGTGGCGCCGGCACCCTGGAAGACCTCTACCAGGCGCTGGTGGCGGGCAAGGCGGATGCAGTGCTGGCCGCCAGCATCTTCCACTTCGGCACCCACTCCATCCGTGAGACCAAAGAGTACCTAGCCCAAAAGGGCATACCGATACGCATTTAGGCTTTAAAAGGTGAAGGAACCATGAAGACCTATTTACCCCCCAAGTTCTTGGTGGAAAGAGACCAAGATAAGTGCATCAAGTGCGAGGTGTGCGTCAATCAGTGCTCCTTTGATAACCACTACTATGACGCTGAAGACGATGAGATGAAAACCCGCACCGAAGGCTGCGTGGGCTGCCACCGCTGTGTTACCTTCTGCCCCACCGGGGCGCTAACCGTACGCCGGAACCCGCTGGAGTACCGGGATAACTACAACTGGCGCCCGGAGTATATTGAGGACATCATCAAGCAGGCGGAGACCGGCGGCGTCCTCCTCACCGGGATGGGCAATGACAAGGGCCAGCGCATCTACTGGGACCATCTGGTGCTCAATGCCAGCCAGGTGACCAACCCCTCCATTGACCCGCTGCGCGAGCCCATGGAGCTTACCACCTATCTGGGCAGAAAGCCTGACCGCGTGGAGCTTGATACTGACCTGAATCTGCAAACGGAGCTGGCGCCACAGGTGAAGCTAGAGGTGCCGGTCATGTTCGCCGCCATGTCCTACGGGGCGGTGAGCCTCAACGTGCACGAATCTTTGGCCCGGGCCGCCACTGAAGCAGGTACCCTGTGGAATACCGGCGAGGGGGGGCTTCACCCCAAGCTGTACAAATATGGCAATAACACCATCGTCCAGGTGGCCTCGGGGCGCTTTGGCGTTCACCCGGAGTACTTGGAGGTGGCTCGCGTCGTTGAAATCAAAATTGGCCAGGGGGCCAAGCCCGGCATTGGCGGGCATCTCCCCGGGGAGAAGGTGAGCGCGGAAGTCTCGGCAACCCGAATGATTCCCCAGGGGACGGACGCCCTCTCCCCCGCCCCTCAGCACGATATCTACTCCATTGAAGACCTAGCTCAACTTGTCTACGCGCTGAAAGAGGCTACTCACTACACCAAGCCGGTATCGGTGAAGATCGCCGCGGTGCATAACTCGGCGGCTATCGCCAGCGGCATGGTGCGGGCCGGGGCTGATATCATCGTGCTTGACGGGCTGCGCGGGGCGACCGGGGCTGCCCCCAAGGTTATCCGCGATAACGTGGGCATTCCCATTGAGCTGGCTTTAGCCTCGGTGGACACGCGCCTGAGACAGGAGGGCATCCGCAACCGGGCCTCAATCGTCGTCTCCGGCGGCATCAGAAACAGCGGCGATGTGGCCAAGGCGATCGCCCTAGGCGCTGATGCCGTCTATATTGGCACCGCCGCCCTCATCGCCCTGGGGTGCCGCCTCTGCCAGCAGTGCCACACCGGGAAGTGCGCCTGGGGCATCTGCACCACCGACCTTTTCCTCTCCAAGAGGGTCAACCCTGATATTGGCGCCCGGCGGCTGGCTAATCTGCTGCGCGGCTGGAGCCTGGAGCTCAAGGATATGCTGGGTGGTATGGGCATCAATGCCCTGGAAAGCCTGCGCGGCAACCGGCTGCACCTGCGGGGAGTCGGGCTCACCGAGACCGAGCTCAAAATTCTGGGAGTGAAGATGGCTGGAGAATGAAAGTGACCGAGACCATACCCGAAGAGACAATAAAAATAGACGCCAGCGGCATTTACTACCGGGAACTCAACGCCAGACTCAGGGAGCTTGCCCAGAATGGCGCCCGGAAGATTGAGCTTCACAACGTCTATGGCCAGCGCTACATCGGCACCAACTTGAATCGGCCGGTGGAGGTCACCATTTTCGGCACGCCGGGAAATGACCTGGGGGCGTTCATGGAAGGGCCGCGGATCACGGTTTACGGTAACGCCCAGGATGGCTGCGGCAACACCATGAATGATGGCGAGATAATCATCCACGGTCACGCCGGGGATGTCATCGGCCTATCCGCCCGGGGAGGCAAGATTTTTGTCCGCGATAGCGTTGGCTACCGGGCCGGCATCCACATGAAGGAGTATCAGGACAAGAAGCCGATACTGGTCATCGGCGGCACAGCTCAGGATTTCCTGGGCGAGTACATGGCGGGGGGCACGCTGGTGCTGCTCGGGCTGAACCGAGAGGGACATCATAAAGCCAAGTTTGTCGGCACCGGCATGCACGGTGGGGTCATCTACCTCAGGGGCAACATTGAGAGCTATCAACTGGGCAAAGAGGTCGGCGTTGCCGAACTGGGAGAGGCTGACCGGGAGTTGCTTGCCAGGCTCGTCGGTGAATTTGCCGCCCATTTCGGTTATAATGCTGATGAGATATTGAAGCACAAGTTCATCAAGCTCTTCCCGCTCTCGCTCCGGCCCTACGGCCGAATCTACGCTCATTAGGCAAGGGGAGGGGAAATGCCGGGGGAAAAGAGGCTCCTCATCATAGCCGAGGGAGGCCAGAGCATCAACGGACTGCGGTCAGAGCTGATGCAGAAGGGCTTTGCTTGCTCAACCGCCGGCGCCGAGGGGGAGGTCTTAAAGCAGATAGCCGAGCAGGCACCTGATTTGGTACTGATGGCGCTTAATGGACACCCGTCCCAGGCCATGCGGGAACTACCCCAGCGGATAAAAGAGCAAAGACCACTGCCAATCATGGCCCTGGTCAATAAGGAGACCCTGCCCAGCCTGGAAGCTGACCCGAAGATGATAGATGACTTCGCGGTCAGGCCAGAAGACCCGGACGAGCTGGAACTCCGCATCAAGCGGCTTCTGCAGAAGAGCGCTGATAGCGCCTCCAGCGAACTAATCAGATGCGGTGACCTGCTAATAGACCTGGCCAAGTGTGAGGTATCCCTGCGCGGCCGACCAATTGAGCTCACCTTCAAAGAATATGAGCTGCTCCGGTTTCTAGCCGCCAATCAAGGGCGGGTCTTCAGCCGCGATACCCTGCTCAACCGGGTGTGGGGCTATGACTATTACGGCGGCGATAGAACAGTGGACGTCCACATCAGGCGGCTCAGAAGCAAGATTGAGGATGCCGGCCATACCTTCATTGAGACGGTGAGGAACATCGGTTACCGCTTCAGGTGTCCCGCCTAGCCACTATTTATAACCTACTAGATGCTATCCCAGCCTCCTCTTGCCAAAAGAGGATAAGGCCCACCATGACCCAGCCGACCGTTTATTTAGCTTTTGGGGTGTAAGTGTTATAATAGCAGCAGTCTAGCCTTGAACGAGGAGATGGCCATGGCACAACAGGTTACCAGCTTTGAGACGGAGAGAAAGATCATCGCCATCCTCAAGGTCTTGAGTGAATCCACCGAGCCCCTAGGGTCAATCACCATCGCCCGGGAGCTGGAGCGCCACGGGATTTTCCTGAGCGAAAGGGCGGTGAGATACCACCTGAGGATCACCGATGAGCGCGGCTATACCCAGCCCATGGGGCGTGACGGCCGGATGCTCACCAGCCAAGGCCTTGAGGAACTCAAGATGGCGCTGGCCCCGGAGCAGGTTGGCTTCATTCACGAAAAGCTAGAGCTTTTGGCCTTCCACACCACCTTTGACCCCAAAACCCGAACCGGTCAAGTTCCGATCAACACCTCCTTCATCAACCGGGATGATTTCAAAAAGGCGCTGGCGGCGATGAGTGACGTCTTCAAGGCAGGAATATGCGTCAGCGACCTCGTCGCCACCGCGCCCGAGGGGGAGAAACTGGGCTCCGTGATCGTCCCCCCAGGGAAGATTGGCCTGGCCACGGTGTGCAGCGTGGTCATCAATGGTGCCCTGCTCAAGGCAGGCATCCCCACTGAATCCCGGTTCGGCGGGGTGCTTGAGGTGAGGGAGAGGAAACCAAGGCGCTTTGTCGCCATCATCAACTACGCTGGCACCTCCCTGGACCCATCGGAGCAGTACATCCGCGCCAAGATGACCAGCGTCGGCGAGGCGGCCAGAACTGGCCATGGCAAGATACTGGCCAACTTCCGGGAGATACCGGCGCCCGCCCGGACCATCGCCCAGGAAGTGATCGAGTCCCTGAAGGAGGCGGGCATCAACGGCGTTTACGCCCTGGGCAACACCAGCGAGCCCATCTGCCAGATCGCCATCGGCCTGAACCGGGTGGGCATAGTCCTGCTCGGGGGCTTAAACCCGGTGGCGGCGGCCGCCGAGGCTGGCATTGAGGTGGAGAACATCGCCGAAAGCGGCATGATCAACTTTGACCAGCTAACCAGCTTCTGGAAACTTTGAGCATCATGAGCTATTTAGATGATCTGGACAGGATATGGGGGGAGCAAGCTGGCTTTCCCCCCAGACCCGGAAAGCGCCAAGGCAGCACCAGCCCCGTCCTCAGGTGGCTGCTCGCCGCTGGCATCCTGATACTCGTTTTCATCCTCGCCGCCATCGGCAAAGGCGTCTACACTGAGTGGCTCTGGTTTGATAGTCTGGGCTTCAGCAGCATTTATACCACCGTGGTGACCACCAGGTTATGGCTCTTCGCCGCTGGGGCCCTCGCCTTTCTGGCGCTGCTTCTGGCCAATCTCTTCCTGGCACGGCGACTATCTCCCCCCGGCGCTGGCGACATCCTCAGCGGAGGGGGGCTGATCATAGTGCGCCGGGCGCTGGATATCAGCATACTGCTCTCCGCCATCCTCATCAGCCTTATCTTCGGCCTGGTTACCTCGGGTAAATGGGAGATGGTGCTGAGATTTATCCACGCCACCAACTTCAACATCACTGAGCCACTGCTGGGCAGAGACGCCGCTTTTTACATCTTCAAGCTCCCCTTATACAGCTTCGTCCAAGGATGGCTGGTGTGGGCAGTCATCATCACCCTGCTCTTCACCGCCACCATCTACCTGCTCAATGCTGCCTTCCATCGCGCTGTCTTTACCACCGCCATGAAAGCCCACCTCCTGGCACTGGGCGCCGCCATCTTCTTTCTCATCGCCTGGAGCTACCGTTTGAAAATCTTTGACCTCCTCTACTCCGAGCGGGGGGTGATTTTTGGTGCGGGCTACACCGATGTCCACGCCCAGTGGCTGGCCTGGCGGGCGCTCATCGCCGTGGCCATCATCGCTGGTCTAGTATTGCTGGTGGGCATCTGGCGCCGTGGCAGGCGCTGGCTGTTTACCCCCTTTATCCTGTGGGGCATCCTGGCCATCGTCCTCGGGAGCATCTACCCCGCCATGGTGCAGAGATTTCAGGTAGAGCCCAACGAGCTGGCCAAGGAGAAGCCATACATCAAGTACCACATTCAGCTCACCCGCCGGGCCTTCGGGCTGGATAGAGTAGAGGAAAGAGATATCGAGATTGAGCTTGCCCCCAGCCAGGAGGACATCGCCCGAAATGGCAGCACGATAAACAACATCAGGCTGTGGGACTACCGCCCGGTCAAGGATACCTACAACCAGATACAGTCAATAAGGCTGTACTATGACTTCACTGACATTGATGTTGACCGTTATCTGGTTGAGGGCAGCTACCGCCAGGTGCTCCTCGGCGCCCGGGAGCTCTCCCCGGAGAAGCTCTCCTCTGAAGCCCAGACCTGGGTCAACCGGCGCCTTCAGTTCACCCACGGCTATGGGGTGGCCATGAGCCCGACCAACGAGGTCACCGAGCGGGGGCTACCTAAGCTCTGGATCAAGGACGTGCCGCCCATCGGCATTATGGAGATAGAGAGGCCCGAGATCTACTTTGGGGAGAAGACAGGCGATTACGTCATCGTCAACACCAAAGTCGCCGAGTTTGACTACCCCAAGGGGGAGACCAATGTCTACACCAGATACGAAGCGGAGCGTGGCATCAAGCTCAACTCCCCCATCCGCAAGCTGGCCCTGGCCTGGGAACTCGGGGATATCAACCTCCTCATCAGCCGGGAGCTGACCCCGGAGAGTCAGCTGCTTTACCGCCGCAACATTCAGGAGCGGGTGCAGCGCATCGCCCCCTTCCTCAAGCTGGATAGCGACCCATACATCGTCATTGACGATGGCCAGCTCTTCTGGATACAGGATGCCTACACCGTCTCCGACCGGTTCCCTTACTCCCAGCCCACCTCAGAAGGGATCAACTACATCCGCAACAGCGTCAAGGTGGTCATCAACGCCTATGATGGCTCGGTAACCTTCTACCTCATCGACCCGCAGGATGCCATCGCCAGCACCTACGCTAGCATCTTCCCCACCCTGTTCACCCCAATTGAGGAGATGCCACCGTCACTGCGCAGCCACCTGCGCTACCCCCAGGACCTCTTCCAGACCCAGGTGTCCGTCTATCAAGCCTACCACATGCAGGACCCCCGAGTCTTTTACAATAAAGAGGATCTACTCACCACCCCGGTGGAGACCTACGCCGATGCCGAGCGAGACATGGAGCCCTACTACGTGATCATGAGGTTGCCCGGCGAAGAGGAGGAGGAATTTGTCCTCATGCTCCCCCTCACCCCCACCCAGAAGGACAACATGATCACTTGGCTAGCCGCCCGCAGCGATGGCGACAAATACGGCAAACTCATCGCCTACAATTTCCCCAAGGATAAATTGATCTACGGCCCGAGGCAAATTGAGGCCCGGATCAACCAGGACCCCACCATCTCCGAGCAGCTTACCCTGTGGGGGCAGAAGGGCTCCCAGGTTATCCGCGGCAACTTGCTGGTAATCCCCATTGAGCGCTCCATCCTCTATGTGGAGCCTATCTACCTCAAAGCCGAGAGAGGGCAACTGCCCGAGCTGAAGAGAGTGGTGGTGGCCAGCGGCGACCGCATCGCCATGGCGCCCACCCTCGCCGAGAGCCTGAGCATCATCTACGAAGGCATGCCCCCCGAGGAGACTCCCGCCACCGCCACTACACCCACTTCGGAAATCCCCGCTAGAATAGCCGAACTAGCCAAACTGGCCCAGGAGCACTACCACCAGGCACAGGAGCACCTCAAAGCCGGCGATTGGGCCAGCTGGGGGGAGGAGCTGGGCAAGATGGAGAAAGCCCTAAGCGAGCTGGCAGAACTAGCCGCCGGCGGGAAATAAACTAGCTCTCACCCCACCTATTATCTCAGGCACTGCCCAAGCCACACTTGCCAAGCCCAAAAGGAAATGATATTATACTTAATACCTAGAATATCTATGTATTTAGGTAACGAGGCAGCTGGTGGGGAAATTGATAGGCTGGTTGCCAAGCCGGCATCAAACCAGTAGAATGATTATGTAGTTATTCTATATTATGTTAAGCGAGGGTTAAAAAAATGGCACAGAGACGGGAGCTAATCAAAGGCAGTGCTGACTCACTGCTCCTCTGTCTTCTCGGGCAGCAGCCGATGTATGGCTATCAGATCATCAAGGAGCTGGAGAGAAGGAGCCAAGGCTACTTCAAATTCAAGGAGGGGACGCTCTACCCAGCCCTTCACCGTTTGGAAAAGGCGGGCTTGGTCACGGGCAAGTGGCAGATGCTGTCCAACGGGCGGCCCAGGCGGTACTACCATATCACGGCAAAGGGCCGCGCTAAATTAGCCATGGAGAGAAGCGAGTGGCAGGATTTCCTAAGAGCCATGAACCTGATATTCCAGCCAGCCAGCCACTAAGAGGCAAGGACAATGACGACGGCGCTGAGTCACTACCTGGAAAGCATCCGGGCCAATTTGCGGATTGACCCCTCCGAAGAGAGAGAGGTCCTCACCGAACTGGAGACCCATATTGAAGACAGGCTCCAGGAACTGAAAGAGGCCGGGCTCTCTGAAGAGGAAGCCACTGAGACTTGTCTAGGGCTGCTTGGCTCAGCCAAATTGATCGCCCGGCAGATATATGAAGCGCACAGCCAAGGCAGTTGGCGGCAGGCTATACTTGCCTCAATGCCCCATCTTCTCTTCGCCACCCTGTTTGCCCTCAACTGGTGGCACCACATCGGCTGGCTATCTTTCATGCTCACCCTGATCCTGGCGATGACCATCTATGGCTGGCGGCGCGGCAAGCCAACCTGGATCTTCCCCTGGCTAGGTTACTCCCTGCTGCCCGTAGCCGTGGTGGGGCTCCTGCTGCCCTATCTCCCCTGGGGGTGGTCACTGCTGGCCATACCCTTCTACTTCCTGCTGGCCTCATGGTGGTTATTCTGCATCGTGATTCAGACCGCCAAGCGAGACTGGCTGCTCAGTTCGCTGATGCTCCTGCCCACGCCGATCATCGTTGGCTGGTTTCTGACCCTGGCGCCAAATGGCAGGTTTACCCAGGATGCCCTTCAGCGCGTGGCTTATTTCGCCCCCTGGATTGGGCTCAGCTTTCTCATCCTGGCCCTGACCATCGCTGCCTTCATCCGCCTGCGACAGCGCTGGCTCAGGATAGCCCTGCTGGCCATCTCCGGGCTCTCCACGCTGATCATGGTGGCCTATTATGCCGGTGGCAGGCTCAGCCTGCCCACCCTGATTGGTCTGGTTCTGGTGCTGTGGGGGCTGTTTTTGGTTCCCCCACTGCTGGAACGCTGGCTCAGAAGGAGCGGCAAACTCAAGTGCCAGGAGCAGATTGGAGGAGGTCTCTGACGCCAAAAGTAGCTGTGGTCACCGATAGCATCGCTTGCCTTACCAGAGAACAGGTGGAGCGGTATGGCATCGCGGTCATCCCCATCAACTTCTTCGCTGGCGGTAAGCTCTACAAGGACTGGGTTGATATCACCCCGTCCCAGGCCTATGAGCTATTCCTAAAGGACCCTGATTCCTTCAAGACCGCGGCCGCCTCGCCCGAGGATTGCCTCCACGCCTTCCGCCAGGCAAGCCAGCTTGCTCAGAATATCCTTTGTGTTACCGTCTCTGTGAAACTCAGCACCGTCTATAATGTGGCCCAGCGGGCCAGAGAACTGGCCAAGGAGGAGCTTCCCGGGGTGGTGATTGAGGTGCTGGATTCCAGAACCGCCGCCCCGGCCGAGGGCTTCGTGGCCCTGGCTGGGGCACGGGCTGCCGCCGAGGGGAAGGAGCTGATTGAGGTGACCCGCGCCGCCAGTGAGGTAAGAGACAAGGTAAATTGCATCGTCCTCTTGGACACCATCCGCCACGTCTACCGTTCCGGGCGCATCCCCAAGATAGCCTCTCAGGTAGGTTCCATCCTCAACATCAGGCCAATCCTTATTGTCTCGGAGATGGTGCACTTCGCCACCGCGGTGCGCAGCCGCCATCACGGCATCGAGCGCATCCTAGAGATAATGCGAGATAAAGTGGGGCAGAGGCAGGTGCACGTGGCCGTGATGCACGCTTATGCTCAGGAGGAGGGGGAAAGGCTCAAAGAACGGGTGGCCGCTGAGTTCAACTGCGCTGAACTCTGGCTTACCGAGTTCAGCCCGGTGATGGGCTACGCCTGCGGCACAGGAACCGTAGGTATCGCCTTTTACCCTGAGGACTAGGGAATAGTGATGATACTTCCCGGAGGGGAATCAGTAAGGGAGATTAAATGATAGTCAACGCCGCGGCCGTAATCATCGGTTACCTCTTTGGCTCCATTCCCTCAGCCTATATTGCCGGCCGCCTGGTGCGGGGGGTTGACATCCGGGAGATGGGCGGCGGCAACGTGGGGGCGCTGAATACCATGCGAGAGATAGGGCTTCTCCCTGGAGCCGCGGTTCTGGCGGCTGATATCGGCAAGGGCTCAGCCGCGGTGCTCATCGCCCGCTGGCTTGAGCTTCCTCTGGTATGGATATTCGGGGCAGGATTTGCCGCCGTGGTCGGGCACAACTGGCCCCTTTTCCTGGGATTTAAGGGAGGTAAAGGCGCGGCGACGACCATCGGCGTGCTCCTTGCCCTCACCCCCGTTGAAGCTGCCATCAGTCTGGCGATAATGCTGGTCATCATCATCCTCACCAGCAATATCAGGCTGGCCATCGTCGTCGGGCTGATTTTGCTGCCCTTATTTATCTGGCAATCCGGTGGCCCCGGCATACTCATCGCCTATTCCGCAGCCCTCTTCCTCTTTCTCGGCCTCAGGTCACTACCCAGCATTCGGCAGGCGGTGCTAAACCCGCTGGAGAGAAGGAACCTCATCTTTGACCGGGAGCATCATTTCTGGCAGGCTAGGAAGCGCTAATGAGGAAAGTAGCCATCGTCACCGATACCACCGCCTGCATCCCCCGGGAGCAGGTGGAAAGGTATGACATTGAGGTAGTGCCGATACAGCTTATCTTTGAGAACAAGACCTACCGGGACGGGATAGATATCAGCCCCACCGAGTTTTACGCCCTCCTGCGGCGGGCCAAAAAACTGCCCACCACCTCCAGCTCCTCGCCCGGCCCCTACCTTGAAGCCTACCACCAGGCCAGCAGGCTCGCCCAAAACGTCCTCTGCATCACCCTCTCTGCCAAATTCAGCGGGATATTTAACTCCGCCCGGCTGGCTATGGAGATGGCCAAGACCGCCCTCCCCAATGTGGTGATAGAGGTGCTTGACTCTGGTACCGCCGCCGCGGCCCAAGGGCTCGTGGTTCTGGCCGCCGCCAGAGCCGCTGCCTCAGGGCAGGATTTGGCTGAGGTAATGGCCACCGCCAAGAGGGTGATGAGCAAGGTGAATCTATTCGCCACCCTGGACACCCTTCAGTATCTGGTGAGAAGCGGGCGCGTCCCCCAGGCTGCCGCCCTGGTCAACTCGCTGCTCAAAATCAAGCCCATTTTCACCCTTAACCACGCTGAGGCGCGCACCGTTGCCCTGCCCAGAACCATCCCCAGCGCCATCAAGCGCATGCTGAAAATAATGGAGCAGAAGACAGCCAAAGACCAACCTCTGCACGTGGCGGTGATGCACGCCGATGCCCTGGATGAAGCCATCGCCCTCAAGGACCGAATCTCCTCCCAGTTTGATTGCGCCGAACTCTTCGTCACCGAATTCACCCCGGTGATGGGGGTCCACACTGGCCCAGGGCTGCTGGGCGTGGCCTTCTACAGCGGGGACTAGGTTGCGCTGGCAAATCGGAGGGAAAAATCCTATAATCAAGATGTGGCCGAGACGCAGGTTGTTTCTGACGCCAAGCGGTTAGCGGCGAGCCTGGGGGAGCTCCCTGAGCCAGCCGCCAGACCCGCCTTCATCGTCGTCAGCGGGCTCCCCGGCACCGGAAAAACCTATTTCTGCGCCAAACTAGCCGAGAGGCATCCCCTCCTTATCCTGGAGAGCGACGCCCTGCGCAAGACCCTCTTTCCCACGCCGACCTATAGCCCGGCGGAGAGCGCCCGCCTCTTCCAGGCCATCCACCACCTCATTGAAGGGTTACTGAAGAAGGGCGTCTCCCTGGTCCTGGATGCCACCAACCTGTCTGAGCGCTACCGCGAGCGCCTGTATAACATCGCCGACCGGCTGAACGCCAAGCTGATTCTGGTCCGCGTTGAGGCGCCACCTGAGGTCGTCTATCAGCGGCTCAAGGCCAGGGCGGAAGGCGCCGACTCGCAGACCCACTCCGACGCTGACTGGACGGTGTTCCAGAAGATGAAACATTCCGTCCAGAAAATCCGCCGCAACCATTTTGCCGTGGATACCTCGCGGGATATCACCCCGGTCTTAAACAAAATTGTGAGAGAGATAAACAGGTGAAAGGAGAAAAATGCCATGGAAGTCAAAGTTATCACCGGCAATATCACCGAGGTTGAAGCCGATGCCATCATAGTGAACTTTTATGAAGATGGGAAAAGCCCCGAGGGGGATACCGCCGCGGTGGACAAGGCGCTGGACGGGGCTATCTCCCAGCTCATCGCTCAGGGAGAGATCAAGGGCAAGCTCAATGAGGTCACCGTGGTTTACAGCCTGGGTAAACTGCCCGCGGCTCGGGTGGTGGTTACCGGGCTGGGTAAGCAAGCTGAACTTACCACGAGCAAAATTCGGGGCGCCGTCGCCGAAACCTGCCGTTGGCTGCGCAAAAGGGGGGCAGCCAATATCGCCACCATCGCCCAGGGGGCGGGCGTAAACGAGATAAGCCTGGAGAACTCAGCTCAGGCTATCACTGAGGGGGCACTCCTTGGCTTGTATTCATTTCGCCAGCACATCACCAGAGAGGAGGAGAAGCTCGGTGAGATAAAATCGCTCTCCATCGTCGCCACAAGCGAGGCAAAACCCCAGCTTGAAGCCGGCAGCACCAAGGGCAAGATACTGGCCGAGGCGACTAACCTAGCTCGCGATATGGTCAATGAGCCAGCCAACTACATGACCCCGAGCCACATGGCGGAGCGAGCGAGGGAGCTGGCCAAGCGCTACGGGCTGGAGGTCACCATCCTTGAGCGCGAGCAGATGGCCGAGCTCGGCATGGGGGGACTGCTGGGGGTGGCCCAGGGAAGCCGAGAGCCACCCAAATTCATCGTTCTCAGCTATAAGGGAAACGATGCCGCGGAAATCAACATCGCTCTCTTGGGCAAGGGGATAACCTTTGACTCCGGCGGTATTTCCATCAAGCCATCGGAGAAACTGGAGGAGATGAAGGGAGATATGGCCGGCGGGGCGGCGGTCATCGCCGCCATGGCCGCCATCGCCCAGCTCAAGCCCAAGCTGAACATCATGGGCATTGTCCCGGCCACGGAAAACCTGCCCGATGGTAGTGCCCTCAAACCGGGGGATATCCTCACCGCCATGAACGGCAAGACGATCGAGATTATCTCCACCGATGCCGAGGGGAGGCTCATTCTGGCTGACGCGCTGTGCTACGCCAAGAAGCATGGAGCGAGACTATTGGTTGACGCTGCCACTTTAACCGGCGCCTGCCGGATAGCTTTAGGAGATGTCTGCACCGGCGCCTTCGCCAACAACCAAGAGCTAGTGGGCAAGGTGATCGCCGCCGGGGCTGAGGCTGGCGAGCTTATCTGGCAGATGCCAATGTATGATGAATACCGGGAGCTGAACAAGAGCGAGGTGGCCGACATCAAAAACGTCGGTGGTAGGCTGGGAGGAGCCATCACCGCAGCCAAGTTTCTGGCGGAGTTCGTCGATGACACCCCGTGGGTACATCTGGACATCGCCGGCACCAGCATGAGCGATAAGGAGCGGGGCTATGTGGTCAAGGGGGCCACCGGGGTGCCGGTGCGCACCCTAGTGAACCTGGTCCTCTCCCTGGCCAAAGAAAATAAATGAGAGGGGGAAGCAAGATGAAGGTTAAATGGCTGGGACACGCCGCTTTTCTCATCACTTCAGATGCGGGCATAAGGATAATCACTGACCCCTACGCCCGGCGAGAAGACCTAAGCTATGGCGAGATAAAAGAGCCTGCCGACATCGTCACCGTGAGCCATGACCACTCTGACCACGGGAATATCGCCGCGGTTCGGGGAAACCCAGCCGTGGTCAGGGGCACCGCCGAGGTCAAGGGGATAAAGCTCAAGGGCATACCCGCCTACCATGATGAAGTTCAAGGAGGAAAGAGGGGCAATAACACCATCTTCTGCTTTGAGGTGGACGGGGTGAAGGTCTGCCACCTTGGCGACCTGGGCCACCAGCTAAGTGCCAAGCAGGTAGCCGAGATAGGCAAGGTGGACGTGCTGCTGGTGCCAGTGGGCGGGTTTTACACCATTGATGCCACCACTGCCACCCAAGTCTGCCGCCAGCTTGCGCCCAAGGTAATCATCCCGATGCACTTCAAAACAGATAAGTGCGCCTTCCCGATAAGCGGGGTTGATGAATTCCTCAAAGGGAAAGAAAAGGTAAGCCGACTGGATACCAGCCAAGTGGAGTTCAAGCCAGGCGAGCTTCCCGAGAGCACGCAGATTATGGTGCTGAAGCCAGCGCTATAGGAGGAAAAGTAGATGACCAAGATATATTATGACCAGGATGCTGACCTATCACTATTAAAGGGCAAAACCATCGGCATCGTCGGCTATGGAAGCCAGGGGCATGCCCAGGCCCTCAACTTGAGGGATAGCGGGTGTAAGGTAATCGTGGCCGATGTGCCCGGGAGCGCCGCCTGGAAAGCCGCTGAAGCTGCCGGCTTTGCCGTTGCAGAGGCAGCTGAAGTTGCTAAAGGAGCAGACATTATCGTTCTGCTTGCCCCTGATGACCTGCAACCGCAGATTTACCGGGAGTCTATCGCCCCGGGACTGGCAGCGGGCAAAGTGCTTCAGTTCGCTCACGGCTTCAATATTTACTACCACCAAATCGCGCCGCCTCCGGATATTGACGTCACCATGGTGGCGCCCAAAATACACGGGGTTTTGCTGCGCAAGCTCTACACCGAAAATCAGGGCCCACCGGGAGGGGTGGCTGTCTATCAGGATGCCTCAGGCAAGGCGCTAGCCACCGCGCTGGCCTACGCCAAGGCCATCGGCTGCACCCGGGGCGGGGTTGTGGAGACCACCTTCAAGGAGGAGACGGTAACCGATATCTTCAATGAGCAGTGTGGGATAGGTGGTGGTGTCATCGGGCTGCTCAAGGCCGCCTGGGAGGTGCTGGTGGAGGCCGGCTATGGAGAGGAGACCGCTTACCTTGAGCTATTCCATGAACTCAAAGGGGTGGCCGACCTCATCAATAGCTACGGCATACCCGGCATGATACGGCGCTGCAGCACCACCGCCCAATACGGGATGATGCTGCGCCAGTCCCAGGTGATCGGGGAGCCGGTCAAGGAAGAGATGCGACGGATTCTCCGTGAAATCGAGGATGGCACCTTCGCCCACCAGTGGCTGCTGGAAGGCAAGATCGGCCACCCCAATTATCTCACCATGTTGAGCATGGAGGACGAGCACGGTTCGGAAATCGCCGGGAGGAAGCTGCGCCAGCTCATGCCCTGGCTGGCCAAACCTTAGGCCCCGAGAGGAAGGGCTGGCCTCACTCTGGCTATTGACTGGGTGTGATAAAATTATATATAGGGGGTGAGGTCAGCGGCGCTAAAATACCTTGGAAACGAGTTGCATTGTTCTCGCCGGTGGCAAGAGTTCACGCCTGGGGTACGATAAGGTTCGTCAAACCTTTGGTGGCAGAAGTCTGCTGGAACAGGTAATATCCCGGCTGAGCTGGCTGGGTAGCGATATCATCATAGTCACCAACGCCGGGGAAAGTACCGCCAAGCTCGTAGATCACCCGAAGTTAAGAACCGTAGCCGATATTCATCCCGGTAAAGGCCCTTTGGGCGGTATCTACACTGGTCTGGCAACTTCAACTTCATTCTATAACCTTGTCGTGGCCTCAGACATGCCCTTCTTGAACCAAGCTCTGCTGCGCTATATGATGCAGCTCTCCGCTGACTTCGACATCGTGGTGCCGCGGGTGGGTGACCTAGTTGAGCCCCTCCACGCCATCTACACGAAGAGATGCCTAGAGCCGATAGAGAATATGCTCAAGCAAAGTAACCTGAAGATAAGCCAACTCTTCCCACTGGTCAAGACCAGATACGTGGAAGCGAGCGAGATTGAAAGGTTTGACCCCCGCCACCTCAGTTTCTTCAACATCAATACCAAAGCTGACCTGGAGAGGGCCAGAGAATTAGCCCGGGAGCTTGAGCCATGATAAGCGTAGAAGAGGCGCTGGAAAAGATACTGAGTTACGTGAGCGTGCTGGAGACGGAAGAGGTCCCTATTTTAAGCGCCTTGGGACAAGTTCTGGCCGAGGATGTTCGCTCCAGCCTCAATATACCACCGCTGGACAATGCCGCCATGGACGGCTACGCCATTCAAGCGAGTGACACCGCTGAGGCCAGCCCCCACTCCCCGTGCCGGCTGCGCGTCATTGACACCGTCATCGCCGGGGCCATCTCCGAGCGTGAGGTAACCCCGGGCACCGCCATCAGGATTATGACCGGGGCGCCAGTGCCCAAGGGCGCTGACAGCGTGGTCAAATTTGAAGACACCGATGAGACCCAGCGCCAGCCACCCATCACTGAGATAGGTATTTTATGTAAAGTTAAACCAAGCGCCAACATTCGGCGCGCTGGGGAGGATATCGCCAAAGGCACCCTGGTGCTGCGGAAAGGCACCGTCCTCAGGCCCGCTGAAATCGGGGTTCTGGCCTCCCTGGGCAGGAGCCGGGTGAAGGTCATCCGCCGCCCGGTGGTGGCCATCCTGGCCACGGGGAATGAGCTGGTGGATATCGGTCAGCCCCTGCCCCCGGGCAAGATATATAACAGCAATACTTACAGCGTGGCGGCGCTCGTCCAGCGCTACGGCGCCGTCCCCAAGATACTGGGCATCGCCCTGGACACCGAAGATTCGCTCACGGCCAAGCTCCGCCAGGGTCTGGATGCCGATATGCTGCTCACCAGCGGCGGCGTCTCGGCCGGGGACTACGATATGGTCAAAGACGTGCTGGCCAGAGAAGGTGAAATCAGCTTCTGGACGGTGCGCATGAAGCCAGGGAAGCCTTTAGCCTTCGGCACCATCAGAGGAGCTAGCCAAGACGGCGCCATTAGAAGAATACCTCATCTGGGGCTTCCCGGTAACCCGGTCAGCTCCATGGTCACCTTTGAGCTCTTTGCCCGCCCGGCCATCCTCAAGATGATGGGCAAGAAAAACTTGAGCAAGCCGATGGTTGAGGCTGTGCTCGAAGAGCCAGCGGTCAATACTGATGGACGCCGCGTCTACCTCCGGGCGGTGGTGGAGAAACGCAATGGTCAATACTACGCCCGGCTCACCGGCCCCCAGGGCTCGGGGATTTTAACCTCGATGAGCTTGGCCAATGGGCTGGTTATCATTCCTGAGGACAAGAAAGAAGTTAAGGCAGGAGAAACCGTCCAGGTGCTCATGCTGGACTGGAATGAGGAAGCGGGCGGTTAATCGCCGGACAGGATTATGCAGCCGATTATTTCTATCGTGGGAAAATCAGAATCAGGCAAGACCACCCTGCTTGAAGGTTTGATTAACGGGCTTAAAGAGAGGGGCTATCGCGTGGCCGTGATCAAGCACGCCAGTGAGGATTTTGAGCTTGATACCCCCAACAAGGATAGCTGGCGCTTTGCTCAGGCTGGCAGCGAGGTATCAGCGGTGAGCTCAAGCTCTAGGCTGGCGGTCATCAGAAAGCTGGAGCAGAACTTAAGCCCGCAGGAACTATCCCAATTCCTTGGCCCCGACTGTGACCTCATCCTGACCGAGGGTTTCAAACAAAGCGCTCATCCCAAGATTGAGGTTCACCGTAAGGAACAGGGCCCGGAGTTACTCAGCCCGCCGGAGCAGCTCATCGCCGTGGTCACTGATGAGCCGCTGGAGGTGGAGGTGCCCCAGTTCTCCCGGGATGAGGTAGCCAAGATAGTTGATTTGATTGAGGAGATGATAAAAGCCCAGCGCCAGGCTTATGACCTTGACCTGTTTGTGGATAACGCCCACGTTCCGCTGAGCAGCTCTAGCCAAAACCTGCTCTATAGAACCATCGTCGCCATGGTATCCGGGATAAAGGGAATAGGTCAGATGAAGAGCCTGCGCATTTTCCTAAGGAGGCAAGATTGATCTTCGAGGCTTCGGAGTTCGTTTTCAAACCCCCGTCGGTGGTCTCGCGGGCGCGCCGTATCTTGATCAAACCCTGCGCCTCATACCCAGCCGCCTATCCGGTGACCACCAGCCAGGAGATACTGGCCACCATAATCGAGGGCATCAGGCAGGTGAGCGATGCTGACATCCTGCTTCTGGAGGGAACCCCTGGGGGCGGGCCAATCCATCCCATATATCAAGCCCTGGGTTATAACTTCCCCAGAGTGCTGACTTTAGACGTCAAGGACTGTATCTGGGTGGAGGTGGATAACCCGCTGCCCAAGCCTCTGGCGGTGCCCACCTTCTGGGTGCCCAATGTCATCCTCTCCAGCGATTATCTCATCACGGTGGCGCCGCTGAAAATCATTAAAGGGCGGGGCAACCTCAGCATCATGAATCTGCTCTCGCTGCTTCCCACCAGCAAGTATCGTGATGAGGCCAAAGGCGGCTGGGGAGCCCTATACAGCCTGGGGATAGATAAGGTGATCGCTGACCTCTACTTCACCCTCCCCTTTGACCTGGGGATTATCGAGGGGCGGCAGAAATTCACCAGCCAGGATGACCCCACCCAGGGCGAAGTTGAGGAGTACGGTAAGATTTTTGTTGGCGAGCCCTATGAGATAGATCGTGAGGCCTCCGAGGCGCTGGGGCTCAAGACAGAATACCTTGACCTGATCAAGTCAGCCAAAGTAGAACTTGAGACCTAAAAAGCTGGAGTGATGCTATGGCTGAAAAAGAGCTGAGCACAGAAGAAGCAAAGCCTTGGTTTATTGATTTGGACTGGTTTCACCGCAATGGCCGCTCGGTCTCTCCCCTGCTTCGGGGGTGTCTCTGCGCCAAATGCCGCCAGCAGTTGAGCGCTGGGGAGAAAGAGGCTTCAGAGACTGAGCTGCTTACTACCATCGCCGATTGCTGCTGCCACACTCCGGGGTTCATCACCGGTCAGCAGCCGGTTCTGGAGAGCATCTTCCGCCTCTTCTTAGCCAACAGGAACCAGCCATTATCTCTGGAGGAACTGGGAGAACAGCTAAGCGAGCGGCGCGGCGGGGATGCCTACCGCACGTTGGAGGAGATTCTGCTCCGCCTGCTTAAAAACGACCGATACTATGGCCTGCGGCCAGCGCCAGACTAATACCTTATTCTGAAGCCAGCATAATCTCCGCGGTATTCTGACCACCTAGTCTCCACCCGCTCCACTCTGGCATCAGGCGGCCCCACTTTGAGATAGCTGACCAGCTTTTCTAACTGCTTTCTTTCCCCTTCCGCCACCACCTCCAACCCTCCCCAGGGCAGGTTGCGCACGTAACCAGCTAGCCCTAACTTCCTAGCATGCTCAGCGACAAAGGCGCGAAAGAAGACCCCCTGAACGCGCCCATAAACGGTGGCTTGCAGCAAGGCTAGGTCAGCCATCTCCCCCTCCAGCTTCCCGCCATTTACCCCAGGATGAGCCGAAGCGGCAATGAAGGCCGCTCATCCAGCCGATGCAGTCCCTGCCGGTGCGCCATTTCAACCGCCTCGGCGAACTCCCGCTGGCTTATCGGGCGTGCCAGCTCCGGGATGTCAAAAGCTTGGTAGCAGGGATGATACTGCGCCATGATATTGAGATAGGTATTGGCCGATACCTCCCGGGCGAGGAAGCGCACCACCGCCTCGGTCCCTGCCAGACGGTTGGGCAGGACCAGATGACGCACCAGGAGACCGCGCTGGGCCACCCCAGCCTCATCCAACTCAAGGTCACCCACCTGACGGTGCATCTCCTTGACCGCCGCCCGGTTTATCTCCGGGTAATCTCTTATCCCGGAGAACCGTTCCCCAACTTTAGCATCAGCGTACTTCATGTCAGGCATATAGATGTCAACTACCCCGTCCAGTAACTTTAGGGTCTCCAAGGAGTCATAGCCGCCGGTGTTGTAAACCAGGGGTAGACTCAGCCCTCCGCCCACTGCCAGCTCCAGCGCCTCCAGGATGAAAGGCACCACATGCGTCGGACTCACCAAGTTGATATTATGGCATCCCTTTGCCTGGAGGGAGAGCATCATCCCAGCCAGCTCTTTAGGGCTCACCGGGCTACCCTCGCCAAGCTGGCTGATGGTGTAATTCTGACAGAAGATACAGCGCAGATTGCAGAAGGTGAAAAATATCGTCCCCGAGCCGTGTCTCCCCACCAGAGGCGCCTCCTCGCCAAAATGCGGCCCATAGCTGGAGACCATCGCCTGACCGGCAGTGCGGCACTTGCCCTTCTCCCCAGCCAGGCGGTTCGCCCCACAGTGGCGAGGACACAGGTGACATTCGGCGAGCATGGCCTTCGCCCTCTCCACCCGGGCCCTCAGCTCTCCGGTACGGTAAAGCTCCTGGTAGGCGGCTATTCCTCTTCCCCCTCCACTTCTTCCCGTTTCTTCTTCCTCTTCCCGATCACCTCCACCTGAATCGGGGTGGGGATGAGTGTGACCGGGGATATCTTCTTGGCGTCCTTCTTCGGTTTCTTCGGCTCTCTGTGTCGGTAATCCCGTCTTCCCATGGCAACACCTATACCTGATCAGCAGATTACAGGGGCGCTTAATTTAAAGTTTAACAAAGAGGCGCTAGGGTGTAAAGTCGCCCAAGAGCTGCTCTAGGGCAGCGCGGGCGGCCTCTGCCTCCGCCATCTTCTTGTTCCGGCCTGAACCTGTCCCCAGCACCCTGTCACCGACCACCACCTCAACGGTAAATCTCTTATCATGGTCTGGCCCCACCTCCTCCAGCAGCCGGTAGCTGGGCGCAAGCCGGTATCTAGACTGGCTGAGCTCCTGCAAACGTGATTTATAATCAACCTCCACGCCCTGCCTCACCGCCTGGTGAAACTCGGCACCAAACAGCCGCAACACGAGCTCCTTGGCCGCGGTCAAGCCTTGGTCAAGAAAGACCGCGGCCAGCACCGCCTCCAGGGCTCCGGCCAGATTGGCTTCCTTGTCCCTCCCGCCGCCCATCTCCTCACCCTTCCCCAGATAGAGGTACTGGCCAAGCCCAAGGTTTCTGGCGACTCTGGCCAAGGTATCCCGGCACACCAGAACCGAGCGGAGCCTGGTCATCTCCCCTTCGCTGAGCTCAGGGTGATCATGATACAGCTTCTCGGCAACGAGAAAGCCCAAAATGGCATCGCCCAAAAATTCAAGCCTCTCATTGGAAACTAGAGCCAGGCCCGGTGGCTCATTAAGGTAGGAGCTATGAACCAGCGCCTGCTCCAAGAGGGATGGGTCGTGAAAGGAAACCCCAAGAGCTTGCTCTAAAGCCCTCAAATCAGCCAAATTCCGCACCCCCCAAATTTATCCCTAGCTATTCTAGCATAGACACGGCCAAAGCGGATAACTCCCCCAAACGGCTAGGGCCAAATGAGCTTTAAACTGGCCAAAACAGGCGTGATACCCTTTGACACATTCCGCATTAATGGCTATAATTTTAATAGACACTGGGGAATCGTCTAGTGGTAGGACAGCGGACTCTGGATCCGTAAGGGAAGGTTCGAATCCTTCTTCCCCAGCCAAATAGGTGGCGCATTCGTCTAGTGGTTTAGGACACCTCCCTCTCAAGGAGGAGATCACCGGTTCGAATCCGGTATGCGCTACCAA
>MTNR01000033.1 GCA_002011495.1 Dehalococcoides sp. JdFR-56
AACCGCCACCGCCGGCGTGGCCACCATGGAGCAGCTTGACGCCGCGGCCATTGACCACATCAATAAGCTGGGCGAGTCCTTCGCCGATGGGGTGCGCGCCGTCTTCAAGAGGCTAAACATCAAGGGGCAGGTCACCGGAATAGGCTCGCTGCAGAACATCCACTTCAGTGATAAGCCAGTGGTGGATGGTAAGTCGGCACGGGAGGCGAACAAGGACCTGCTGCACCTCTTCTACCTGGCCATGCAGGAGCGAGGCTGCTTCTCGGCAGCTAGAGGACTGTATGTTATGTCCACGCCGATGACGCAGCGGGAGATCGATACCGCGGTGAGCGCGGTTGAGGACGCTCTGGCCGAGCTTAAACCCACCATTGAGGAGCTGTGGCCGGAGCTCATCGGCTGAGCGGTGCTAGGGTAGCCAGCCATCCCTATGACAGCGGCGGATATTTATCAGCCCACGGCCGGGCTTCCTCAAAGGCGGCTGCGGCCCGCAGCACGGTAACTTCATCCTCCAGACGACCCACTATCTGTAAGCCTATGGGCAGGCCCTCGGCGGAAAAGCCACAGGGCACTGAGGCCGCCGGGTTACCACTCAGGTTGAAGACGCAGGTAAAGGGGGCAAAGTCCCAGTCAACAAAGCCACAGCCGCGCCCGCGCCCTCTTTTGCCCACCGGAGGTGCGGTGACCGCAGTGGCGGGTGTGAGGAGCAGGTCATAGCGCTCAAAGAAGTCCCGCATGACAGCACGGAGCCTCTCCAGTTGCGCCCAGGCTCGCGCCACCTCCACCCCACTTAAGCTGCGCGCCCGCTCCAAGGCGATGCGGGTATAATCCATAATCTCCTCAGCGTGCTGCTCAAGGACAAAGCCCAGATAGAGGTAACTGCGGGTAACCAGGAGCACATCCCAGAGCTCAAAGGGCTCTCCGGTGGCTGGTGCCGCCTCCTCAACTTCATGGCCCATCTCGGCAAAGAGGCGAGCGGCGGCCTCGCAGGCTGACCGCACCTCAGGGTCCACCCTTACCTCATACCCCAGGTCTGGGCTCCAGGCGATGCGCAATTTCCCCAGACCACCATCAAGCGCTTTAAGGAAATCGGGGGGCGGCGTCCTGATGCAGGAATAGTCCAGGCCGTCAGGGCCAGCCATCACCTTCAGCATGAGGGCCGCGTCTCTCACATTCCGCGTCATGGGGTCAAGGCAGCTGATGTGAGATACCCCCCAGGGTTGAACATCCTTGGGCACACGGCCATAATTTGCCTTCAGGCCAAAGACTCCGCAGAAGCTCGCTGGAATCCGGGTGGAACCACCGCCGTCACTACCCTGCGCCAGCGGGGAGATGCCGGCGGCAACGCTGGCAGCCGCGCCACCGCTGGAGCCACCCGAATTTCTCTCCGTATTCCAGGGGTTGCGGCAGGCATCGCCCAGCTTGTTCTCAGTCACCGCGGCCAGTCCAAACTCAGGAGTGTTGGTCTTGCCCACAATGATGGCCCCGGCCTGCTTTAAGCGGCGCACCATGGTGCCCTCGCTATCAGGGACAAAGTCCCGGTAAACCAGAGAGCCCATGGTGGTGCGCAGGCCCTTGGTCGGAACCAAATCCTTGATGGAGACGGGTATGCCGTGAAGTGGCCCGAGAGCGGCAGCAGTGGTCAAGGCTTTCTCCGCCTGTCGGGCCGCCTGCATGGCCTCCTCCTCGGCGACGGTAAGATAGGCATTCAATCTGGGATTGAGCTTTTTTATCCTCTTCAGGATAACCTCCATCAACTCCACCGGCGATAACTGCCTGGACCTAATCATCTCAGCCAGCCGGTAAGCGGGGGTAAAGCTTAATTCTCTCTCCTCAGTGGCTGAAGACATAGTTTCCTCCTTAACTTAAAGGCAATTTTGCCGGCTACTAGCGCCAAACAGGGAGACATTCTAGGCGCTGAAGGCCACTTTTGTCAACTCCAGCCAGACACAATGCCGAGGGTTTACCTGCCAGATGGCACTTGGCATTGACAAATGACCACAATAGGTGCTATAATTTCATCTGCTACCCAAGGTGAAACCTTTTCACGTAGCTCGGGTAAGCCATAATGGAAAGACTCCAGGAAAAGCTAAAAGAGCTGAGAAAAAAGAGGGAGTGGACGCAAGAGGACCTGGCACGGGAAATGAACGTCAGCCTTTCCACCGTCCAGCGCTGGGAGAAAAGAGGGGGAGAACCCACCAGACTCGCCCGCCGTGAGCTGAAAAAGCTCTTCCGCAAGGCAGGCATTGACCTGGAGAGCTGAGGATAGCGGCCTTAAAGGCCCGGCGGCAGCTTGACGCCAAACCTCTCGGCGACACTCCTTAAGTTGCGGACAGTACCTTCAGGAAGCGGGATGCCACTGCGGGAGCGCTCCTCAAAAGTCCTCTCCTCAGGCTCACCAGGAACGAATATCTCGGTAAACCCCTCCGCCTTGGGCAAAGCTTTCAAGCCATCAATCAGGTTATCAATGTGCTCCTTGTAGCTCTCCACATCGGTAAAGGTGCTGATGTCAATGGCCGCCACCACGCTGTTCTGGATGTGCCGGGGAACATAGCTCAGGCGCTCCCCGATGGCCTCAACCTTTTTCCCCTCCTCCGAGGTTTCCGCTTCCCTGCCCAAGAGCGCCGGCTCCAGCACCGGGTTACCCGCCATGACGCTGGAGAGGCACTCAAACATGAGCGCCAGCCCAGAGCCCTTGGGGCCACCAACGGGGAGCAATGCCTCCACCTTCTTCGGGTCGGTGGTGGGCTTTCCATCTTTATCCAGCGCCCAGCCCTCCGGTATGGGAATGCCCTTATCCACCGCGAGCCAGATTTTGCCGCCGGCCACCACGCTGGTGGCCATATCCAGATTTAACGGGCGGTGGCGTTTCGCCGGCACGGAAATAGCTATCGGGCTATTATGCACCCCAGCCACCCGGGCGCCATAGGGCGCCATATTGGGCGGGTTGCACACGAAGACGATCCCCGCCATGTCTTTATTTGCCATCATCTGCGAATAGTAGCCCAGCGCCCCCTGATGGGTGAGGTTACGGATGAGCGCCCAGCCGATGCCCACCTTCTTCGCCTTCTCCACGACCCGGTTCACCACGAAAATGGTGACCACCGGGCCCAGGGCACGGTCAGCCTCAACCAGCATGGTGGCTGGTGTTTCTTTGAGCACCTGAATATTGGGCCTCGGGTTCATCACGCCCTTGTCCACGTTTTCCACATACCACGGGATGCGCAGCACCCCATGGGAATCCACCCCGCGCAGGTTGGCCCATATCAGCGCCCCGGCCTCAGCCTCGGCATCCTCGGGGGGCATGCCCACCCGGATAAAAACCTCCTTGGTGAACTCATGCAGCGCTTCCCAAGCTACTCTGACCTCGCCAGCCATAATCCCTCCTTTCTGTCTCTTGTGCCAAATGACGCTTGATTTTAGCGCGCTGGCTCTGGGGAAGTCAATAGCAGCCCAAATACCCCTGCGACCATGCTATAATAAAAACCAGACAACCAGCCGGAAAGGAGAAGATAATTTATGAGGTACCAAAAATTGGGCAGAACCGGCCTTATGGTTTCCGAGCTCTGCCTGGGCACCATGACCTTTGGTCAGCAGGTGGATGAAGCAGAGGCGCAAAATATAATAAAAAGCGCTCTTGAGGCCGGGGTCAACTTCATTGATACCGCCGATCAGTACGTTGACGGCAGGACTGAAGAAATCGTGGGCCGGGCACTGAAGGGGGAGCGGGACTCGGTGGTGCTGGCCACCAAGGTGGGGGCCTGGCGCTCAGGGCCGGGCATCAACGATATTGGCCTCTCACGCAAGCATATCATGAAGGAGGTGGAGGCGAGCCTGCGTCGCCTGGGAACTGACTACATTGACCTCTATTACGCCCACCGCCCCGATTATAACACCCCCATAGATGAGACTCTGCGCGCGCTGGATGACCTGGTTCATCAGGGCAAGGTGCGCTACATCGCCTGCTCCAACTTCCGCGCCTGGCAGCTCTGCCAAGCTCTCTGGGTGAGCGACCGGCATAACCTAGCGCGGTTTGAGTGCATCCAAACGCCCTATAACCTCATCACCCGCGATATTGAGTATGAGCTACTCCCCCTCTGCTCTAGTCAAGAGGTTGGGGTAACCGTGTATAACCCGCTGGCGGGCGGGCTGCTTACCGGCAAGCATGACCCGAATAAGCCACCAGCCGAGGGGCGGTTCACCGTGGAACGCCTGGGGCCGATGTACACCGAGCGCTACTGGTCAGCGGCCAACTTTGAGGCGGTGGCCAAGCTCAAAGAGGTCGCCAGCGCCCACGGGAGGAAGCTGGCCCAGTTTGCCCTGGCCTGGATTTTGAACAGTAAAGCCATCACCTCCATTGTTCTGGGTGTTAGCTCGCTCAAGCAACTGGAGGAAAATCTGCAAGCCACGGAGATAGCGCTGACCGAGGAGGAGTTATCTGCCTGCGACAAGGTGTGGCAGGAACTCAGCCCGCCCAGATTCCTCTACGGAAGATAGGCGTCCGGCTTATGCGGCAACCTTGAGGGCGGTGCCCCTCCTCGGGTATAATTGGCTTTGAGGGCCCCTGTAGCTCAGTAGGATAGAGCAGCGGTTTCCTAAACCGCGTGTCGCGCGTTCGAGTCGCGCCAGGGGTACCATATTCAGCTTCAGAATTGTTTCCCCTTAAAGAAAAACAAAACCACTGGAACTATTTTTGCTAATCCGGCCTGCACACTGATTCCCACTGGTATAGCTCGCCACAATATTTTTATAATTAGCCCACAGCATTTGTATCCCGTTAAGGAATTGATACCATCGTCTTGTTAAAAGGTGTTATTGAGCTATTCCCTCAGCAAGCTGTGTAGGGTCTTTTCCAGCTCCCCGGCGCTGTACGGTTTGGTAACCACAGCGCTGAAACCATACTTCTTGAAGTCCGCCATTATCGGGTCAGTTGAATATCCGCTGGAAACAATCGCCTTAACATCGGGGTCTATCTCAAGCAGCTTCTTGATGGCTTCCTTACCTCCCATGGCTCCGGGAACCGTCAGGTCCAGAATAACGGCGTCAAATGGCCGCCCTGACTCCTTAGCTTCAGCATATCGGGCAATTGCCTCTGAGCCATCAGCCACCAGTTCTACTTCGTATCCAGCGGCACGCAGCATCTCGCTGAGCATCTCCCTGACCATCTCCTCGTCATCCATTACCAGAATTTTCCCCTTACCACGAAGAGGAGCCTCCTCCGCAGCTTCCTTCTTTACCGGAATCGATTTTTTGGAGGCGGGAAGGTAGATGTGGAAGGTGGTGCCAACCCCCAGTTTGGACTCGACCGTAATGTAGCCATCATGGCTTTTGATGATGGAGTAGGTGGTCGCCAGCCCCAGCCCGCTACCTTTCTGTTTGGTGGTAAAGTAGGGCTCGAATATCCTGCCCAGGTGCTTTTCCGATATGCCAATCCCGTGGTCCTCTACGATTATCTCCACATAGTTTCCTCTGGGGAGCGGTAAAGCACCTCTCCGTCTGATGACGGTATTCCTAGCCTCTATCCTGATCGTCCCCCCACCAGGCATAGCTTCATCAGCATTGATAACCAGGTTAGTGATGACCTGGTTCATCTGTCCTTCATCGATCTCCACTGGCCAGAGGTCCTCCGGCAGGGAAAACTCACACTTGGAGCTGGAGCCTCTCAGGGCAAAGGTGGCTGAATCTCGTATCAATTCGGCGATGGAAGCGATTTTCTTAACCGGTGCCCCGCCTTTGGAAAAGGTGAGTAGCTGCTGGGTTAAATCCTTGGCCCGCAAGGATGCTTTCCTGGCCTCCAGCAATCTTTCCGCAGCCTTTCCCCCAGGTTCTATATACCTCTCCGCCAGGGTGATATTCCCCAGAATCCCGGCCAGAATATTGTTAAAGTCGTGGGCAATGCCGCCGGCAAGAATACCTATTGATTCCAGTCTGGCAGCTTTCTGAAGCTCCGCTTCCAGCTTCTTGCGCTCGGTGATGTCCTCCAGGATTCCGTCAAAGTACATAATCTGGCCAGCCTCATTCCTCACCGGAACTTTGGTGTCAGACACTGTGATCTCTGTCCCATCCTTTTTCTTGAAGTGTAGTTCCCTGGTGGTCATCCCAGCGGTTGAGGCAATATCCTCAAGCACTGCTTCTCTTTCCTCCGGGCGCTGATATAAGTCAGAGACATTCATCCGCAGTAGCTCTTCCCGGGAGTAGCCGGTAATCCGCTCCATAGCTGGATTCACTTCCAAAAACCTTCCCTCTGGCCCGGGCGTGCTTCGGAATATCCCCAGGCCGATGTTGTTCACCAGACTCCGATACTTCTCCTCGCTCTCTTTAAGCGCCTCCTCCGCCCGCTTAAGCTCCGTGATGTCTTCAGTGATGAAAATAGCCCCATCCACCCTACCCCCTTTGAACAGAGGAACTCCCCTGATATTAAAATAAGCATCAGTCCCCCCTGAGGTAATTGGGAAATATTGGTTCTTTATTTCAATAGGTCTCCCTTGAAGTACCTCTCCGTAGGTCTCGGCAACCCCAGCCGCCACAGTGGCCGGGTGTGTCAGTATATTTTTCCCGAGATAGTCCTCCTTGGTGGTTCTACCCTTGCCGATGGCAGTTAAATGGTAAGGATTAACATCAATTATCTGGCCGTCTCTATCTACTACGACAAGTGATACAGGGGCTTTATCAAATATACTTCGGTATTTTTCCTCACTCTCTTTCAGCGCTTCCTCGGCCTGCTTGCGCTCTTCTTCCAGTTCTATGTCGTGCAGGGCGAAGGCAATGTCATTGGCCACCTCTTTGAACAAGGTTGTTTCCTCGTCCGTGACGAAAGTGCTCGGGATGGAAGCGTGCAGCACCCCATAGACCTTTCTATCATGCTCCAGCCCGGAACTGAGCACCGCGTGCCCCTCACACTTGCGCCAGAGGGGACAACTCGTGCAGGTTGGAGCCGAGGTTCGGGTTACCACAACTTCGGGTTGTCTCAGGGCTTCACGAGCGCATTGGGGAAGCTCACCGCGCCTCAGCTGCTTAAGAAGGGGCGAGAAATATTTGCCCAAGCCGGTCTCTGCCTGCGCCACCAGCCTTCCAGACTCATCCAGCAGGACAATCCAGGCACTATAGTAGCCACGGGTCGCGGTGAGGTCATCACAAATACCTCTGAGCAGCTGGCGCCGGTTCTTCTCCCGGCTGATTAGCTGATTAACATTGCGGATGGCGCGGAGCATTAGGTTCAGGTATCTTATCCTCTCCTCTGCCTGCTTGCGCTCGGTAATGTCACGCCCCTCGGCCACTAAATATTCAATCCTGCCATCTTCACCATAAATTGGGTGCATACTGTACTCAACCCACATCAGCGAGCCACCAGCCATCTGAGCTTGGATGTCGTGTACCAGTGATTCCCCTGAAGCGCATCTTTCTATATCCCTCTTGATGGTTTGCCTCGCTTCCTCAGAGTATGCCCACCAGTAGGTATCATAAAATATCTTTCCAATAACATCTTTTAACTCGATTCCGGCAGCCTCCAGAGGCGTATTGTTTACAAATATGACCTTTCCGTTTGGCTCCAGCACACCAATAAAGGTGAGCAGATTGTTCAAGGTACCGGAGAAGAACCTCCTGCTCTCCTCCAGCGCCTGCTCTGCCCGTTTGCGCTCGGTGATGTCCCAAAATGAGATCAGACCAGCCAGTCTTCCCCGGTATTCGGTCCTCGCCCCAACCGCCCTTATCCATATTTCCCTGCCGTCTCTGGTGACCACCTGGAACTCGTTTACCTGGCGTAGGTCCTTGACAAACATGTCTTCAGCAATAATCCTGATAACCCGGTCTCTATCGTCTGGGGGCACGAAGTCAATCGGATTCACCCCGATCACGTCATCCGCCGAATCAAAGCCAAATATATTGGCGGCGGCTTCATTGGCCAGCACCACCCTCATCGTTTCGGCATCAATAACAAAGACGCCATCAAGCGTGCTCTCAAATAAGGCCTTGTATCTCTGCTCGCTCTCCCTGAGCTCCTCTTCAGCTTGCTCCTGCTCGCCACTTTTAGCAACTTCCCACCTGCCCTCCCTCTTGATAAGCACAGGCCAGTGGTTGGTCATCACATCCACCGCCTCCGATGCTGAGCACCTGTCAAGGGAATAAGTGCAGATGGCGATCATCTGGTGCTTGCCGATGACACTGTTTACCTCTCTCTCATAGTCCGCAAAGCTTTTCCAGTCTTTTTCCTCGAGCCAGGAGGCGTTGCCCGCCACCCTCATACCATCATAACCTTGGCTCAGGGCCTGGTTGAGTTTGTCAATCCAGCCATTGAGCACCCTTTGCCGGTCAAAAGCGCCGTCTTTGAGGTACCATTCAGTGTGCGGGACGATCTCTATTTGTTTCTTCTTCAGATATCGCTCAAAGTCAGGCACGGCCTTTCTCATCGCTTCTTCGGCCGCTTTCTCATCAACCAGACCGGCAGTTACCCACATGCAGAATTCGTTATTCTCCAGCCCTGTTTTGAAGTAGGGCACCAAGATTTCAAGCAGATCCTCCTTGGTCTGGTAGAACTGCCCCAAGTGGGTACCCCAGGGAACGTCTCCTATGATGCTGATTCCTGTCTCTCTTCTCTTCTGCTCCATTTTCCTACCTTCTATAGTTAGCTGGAGAATGTATTTGGATACTAACTTCAAGCTTGGGGGGCAATATTGTGTCTTATGGCAATTCTGGAGAGAACTCGTGAGATATCTGCGTTTATAACTCGCCGGTGCTGAAGGCTATTTTTCTTGCCTTTGGGTTTGGCGGGTTTACCTCCTTGCCCTTCTTGCCTGCAGAAAGCTATTCACGGCGGTAATAATATCTGAGGCATCAAAGGGCTTGTTCATAACTCCGAAAGGACCTTGCTTAAGAGCTCTCTCCATCATTTCACTGCCAGGATAACCAGTGATAATAGTTACCGGTAGTTCAGGCTTGGCACTCCGCATCTGCTTGAGGAGTTCGGCGCCATCTGTCTCGGGCAGTTTCAGGTCAAGGAAAACTAGGTCAAAGTCCCACCGTTTCACACATTCGATGCCTTCAGCACCGGTACCGGCAGTTATCACAGTGTGCCCCTGCCCTTCCAGAGTTTCCTTGAAAAGAGACCTGATTAGCTCGTCATCATCGATAACCAGGATGCGACCTTTCACCTCTTCCATACCATGACGCAACCATTTATCGATCGCTTCCCTATCAAACCTCCATTTATTACCTATTTTGATTGCTGGGATACTCCCTTGCTTTAGTAGCCGGTAGATCGTCCTCTTGGTAAAGCGCAAATACCGGCCCAGTTCCTCTACAGTCATAAGCTGCGGCATACTGTCTCTCTCCTCCCCATCCAGACTTCATTAGGCGTCCACCTCAAGCGAGCAGCGCCCAGCCATACCCGATATGAGTCAGGTAGCATGGGTTTGCTCCAGTTTCTCCAGGAAAGCCCCCATAACATTGACACGTTTGATACGGCCTAGTACCGAGTCTGCCCATCTCTCAATCTGGCTCTCAGGGATGCCCAGACCGCGGGCAATGGCAGTAGTTCTCTCAACCACGATCCTGGTCATCACATGATCAGTGAGCCAATCCAACCTGGCTTCCACTCCACGGGCTATGTCATCCAGATAACGCATCCAACCGGCTTCATCGTCAGTCTCAACATCTTCCCCACAAGCCGCTGGCTCCCTTGCCCAAGTAGTGGCGGCTTGCAACGCTGCTTCTACGCTGTGACTTATCCTTTCCAGTTCAAAGGGTTTGGTGATATAGTCCATAGCCCCGATCTTCATGGCCTCGACCGCGGTTTCGGCGTCTCCCAGAGCCGTCACTACAATGACCGCGGTTCTGGGGTAGGTTGATTTTATCACTCTCAGCACATCCATGCCGGATATACCCGGCAATCTGAGGTCTAATAATGTCACGTCAACGTTGCCCACCGATAATTTCTGGAGGGCATCCTCCCCAGTGGCGGCGGTAATGCAACTATACCCATCTTCCTCTAGGGCCGTGGAAAGCAAATCAGTCACGCTCCGCTCATCATCAACAATCAGAACCCCAGCTCGTTGAGAAGCCATGGTTAGCCACCTCCTTTCCTGACCGCTAAGGTCGCTTAACTTACCCCAAAGTCAACCAAAGTATCTTATATTCTATTATGGCCAAATTGGCTTGTCAAGAGACACGCGATAGAGATGACCAGGGGCATAGATAGTGGTGACCGGAGAAATCTCCTCCAATTATGGGAGAGAGTCCATACTAGGTGACACGTCAAATTGTACTGGCCAACTGTCTAAAAAGCTTTCGCCCCCTTACTTAAATGAGATAGACCAGCTCCCCTACTCCAGGGTGTAAGCGATAGTCGCCAGATAGCCACCGGGCAGGTCTTCCCTGCCCTGAAGTTCCTGGGCATAGGTAACGGTGGCATTACTGATATTGATATCCNCCCCGCCAATGGCGCCATACACGTCAATATTGGTCAGGGTAACGATACCATTGGGGGCATAGACCACGGCGCTCACCACCGGCCCCACCAAGTCAATATCGCCAGCGGTGGTGGTAATGATGGGGAGGTCTTCGGTAGCACCATAGGCACCCTGACTCATCCGGATATCGCCATCGGCATAGACCTGTTCCTTCCCCTCAAAATGCCCACCCTGCACGTCAATATCGCCGGTAACGTAGACCGGGCCCTCAAGTATGACGGTGGTGTCAGGCTTAACATTCAGGCTTCCATCAATATAGAGCGGCCCCAGGTAGAAGGTGCCTTTCTGCAGAGTCATGTCCCCCACATAAGTGCCACCTTCCTGGGCCATGGCCCGGTATAGATCAGAATAGTCCCCGGGGAACTCTATTGGTGAGACGCCTTCCAGGACCACCCCAGTGACACTCTCCTGGCCGGTGATATTGCCCACGGCCGAGGCATCGCCATTTACCGTCACCTCACCCCCAATGAAGTCAATATTTCCATTGGAATGGATACGCGCCTCGCCCGGGTTCGGCGATGAATCAACCGTGGTGTTTTGCAGGCTGATGTAGTTCTTGGCGACGAGAACGTAGGAAAAAGCGCCGGCGCTTAAGTTGACATAGGTGGTAATGGTGGTGGTGCCACAACCACCGCCGCTCGCCGCGGAGGTTATTTTATAGATGCCGCCACCCTGATACTCGGCAGTGACATCCACCGTCCGGTCATTGAGGGTGAAGCTCGCCTCCAAAGGGGTCTCAGTATACCCACCCGGGTTATCATATAGCTTAAACAGCGCATACTCCACCCCAGAATCTGCCGAGTACCCGTTCAAGGTCTTGCACTCGATGGAACGGTGATACCCCAGGTTGGTGAACACGTTGCCCAACAGCGAGACTACCAGCAATACCCCCATTGCCAGCAGGATCAAAGCCATGATCAAGGCCTGCCCGGACTCCCGGTTCATCAGCACCTTCTTCCTTCCCCCTGCTCCTATTGACTCAGCCTCTGGCTGATTTCATAGCTCCTGGTTATCCTCTCTTCATCCCGATGAGCCGTCACCGTGAGCTTATGGTAGCCCACAGTGGCGTTTACCGTGCTGAATGTGGTATTGGCGACATCAATGTAGTCAGCGATGAAGGTCTCCGAGGTCAAATTATCGGAAGGGTCATAAACCCTGCGTTTCAGCTTGTTGCCCTCAAATACGTATTCGATGCTATAATCATTGTCTCTACTGTCATCTACCGGGATGGTAAGCGAGAGCGGAAAACCGTTGGGGTCACCGGGGGTAACGTTGCTGGCCATTTGCACATCACGCCAGATCCAGTAGCCAGCATTCTGCACCTGGGGCAGGGCGATGCTCTCCCCCGCAGCCCGCCCCTGATTCAGCAATATGGTGGTTATGGATGTGGCCGCCGCCCCGACCACCAGGGCCATTATGGCAGCGCCAATTATCAGCTCAAGTAGGGTAAAGCCTTTCTCTCTTCGTCTCACCATCTAATCATTCACCCGGTATATTTCCACGCTCAGCTTCAGTTGGTCGTTGCGCCTGACGGCGACGGTTATGCTCTGAAGCTCAAACCCCCCGTTTCCGCTCAAGACCAGCTCCGGAGGGTTTATCTCCACGGAATAGCCCGCGGCCGCCAAGTCAGCGGGGATATCAATGAGCTCGTAACGGTTGGCTGGGTCATCGGGGTTATAATCGGCAACCTGAACATAATCCTGAATCTTGATATACTCTATCTGTGACCTGGCCAGGCTGTCTGCGGTTACCCTCTCCTCGCTCACCGAGACCCCCCGGAAGGTGGTGGTCAGCCCGCTGAGCACGGCGACCCCGATGAGCCCCAGGAGGGCCAAGCCCACCAGGATTTCAATCAGCGAAAATCCCCGCTGCTTGGATAGCCAGCATAACATTCCACATTAACTATACTGCTAGTCCGCCTCCGGCGCAATCCACTAAAGGGATGATTCTGGCCACAGCCAGAACCTTCTTGGCAGCGCCAGAGGATTTCTGGTAGTATAACGAAGCAAAGTTATTTTAAGGCCCAGCCCAGAGGCATTCCCCCAGCCTAATGCTGAAGGAGGTAAACAAGATGAAAATAACCAACTTGAGACTGCGAGAGCTGGAAGGAACCATTCACTATCCAGGGACTTTCTGGGAGGAGCGGCTGCGTATGCCCACGGATATTTACCCTGAGTTCAAGGCGCGCACCGGCAAGGACCTCTACACTCACTGGGGGTTCATCCACGTCGGGAAGGACCAGCACAAGATACGCCGCATCTTCCTTGAGATTGATACCGATGAGAGCGTAAGCGGCATTTCCGGCCCGATAAACTGGCTGGCCCCCGCCTTCTACATTGATACCCAGCTTAAGCCCCTGCTCATCGGCCAGGACCCATTGGCCACAGAACGCCTGTGGGACATCATGTACCGCAACGCCATCCACGGGCGGAAGGGTGACAATATGCACGCCATCAGCTACGTGGACGTCGCCCTGTGGGATATCAAGGGCAAGGCATTGGGACAGCCGGTCTACCGGCTGCTGGGCGGGCCGGTGCAGGAGAAAATCCCCGCCTACGCCAGCGCCCTAGGCTTTTCCATTGAGCCGGAAAGGGCCAAGGAGCGGGTCAAAGAGTTCCTCAAGCAGGGCTACACCGCCACCAAATGGTTTGTCAGAGAGGGGCCAACCGATGGCCCGGAGGGCGTACGCAAGAACGTTGAGCTGATGAAGGCTCTGCGTGAGGCGGCGGGCCCGGATATGGAGATAATGATCGATTGCTGGAGCAGCTGGGACGTCCCTTATACCCTCAAAATGGCCGAATTGCTCGCCGAGTACCGCCCCTACTGGTTTGAAGAGCCCGTGCTGGCCGACCGGCCCGAAAGCTACGCCCAGCTCAGGGCGCAGTGCCCGGTGAAAATCGCCGGTGGGGAGCATGAATACACCCGCTGGGGCGCCAAGATGCTGATGGACCTGGGGGCCTGCGATATCTACCAGATGGATCCAGTCTGGGCCGGCGGCATCAGCGAGGTGAACAAAATCTGCACCCTGGCCTCAGTCTATGATGTTCAGGTGATACCCCATGGCTGCATGCCCCAGGTGAACGCTCAGGTATCGTTCGCCCAGAACGTGACCGTGGTGCCCATGATGGAGTACCTGGTGGTCTTAAATGAGATGTGGCAGCACTTCCTCAAGACTCCCCTAAAGCCGATAAACGGCTTTTTCTACCCGCCCGAAGCTCCAGGTGTCGGCATTGAGCTGGACGAGAGCAAGATAGAGGCGGAGCGGGAGCTAAGCTGGAGATAAACTATATCACCAGCTCCATGCCATCATAGGCCAGGATAACGTCATCATGCTCGGCACGGAACGCCTCTTCCTCCTCAATCGTTTCCTTGCCGAGATGAGTGAAGATAATATTGGGGATGCCGTACTTGCGGCACCAGTTTATCTGCGTCATGATGCGGGCATGCCCCAGTATCTGGTCACCCCGCCTCCTCACCAGATTGGCCCTGATGGCGGAGCCATCCCCGATGTAGTAGCCAGCGCCCTCAAGGATGCTCTCCTTACCGGCGATGTCCACCAAATCAGAATTATAGACGATGGTCTTCTCCGGCGTCTTAATTTTGTAGCCGACCGCCGGGCACCTTATGGAATGCAGCACCCGATAAGGTAGGCAGATAAAAGGGGCGATGGCAAATTCCGCACCCGGCTCAATGATTTGGGGATTTAACGGCTTGAACTTCCCGTAATCCAGGGTTTCTCTGGTGAGGTAAACGGGGATTTCTGTTTTTACCTCTTCCTCCAGCCAGAGGTAATGGTCAGGATGGGCATGGGTGATGAGAATAGCCTGCGGCGCTATCTCCTCAAGGCGATATCTGTGGAGCCGGCCGTAATCAATGAGCAGCCTGGTTCCCTCGGATATCATCAGGAGGGAGGAGTGATACTGGTGGCGGCCTGAAGATTCTTCAATCTCCCCCTTGGTGCCCAGGAAAACCAATCTGGTCACATTTCATCCCTCATATGCTTTTCAAAGCAGAGAACGGCACCGAAATGGCCAGAAAATAAAGGCTGGCTAGCGCCCGCCTAGCTCCAGCGCCCCCGGCGGGACGATTTTCTCCGCGCAGCGCTATCACCGCGGTAATCGGGGGCGGTGATGTTGAAGAAGACGCTCAGATGATGGTCTATCAGCCTTGAGCCAATGCGGCTCTCAATCTCATCCAGGGAACAAACGGTGGTGATCACCGTGGGCAGCTGAGCGTTGTAACGGTAGTTGATCACCTGATAGAGCTTCTCCTGCGCCCAGGGAGTGGTCGCCTGCTCGCCAAAGTCATCCAGAACCAGCAGAGGTGCCGTCTTCACCTTCTCAAAGAGCTGGTCATAGGATACCTTGCTCTCCGGGCTAAAGGTGCAGCGCAGATGGTCAAGAAAATCGGGCACCACCACAAACAGGGCAGGCTGCCCCATCTGGTAGCGATAGTTGATGATGGCAGCCGCCAGATGAGTTTTGCCGCAGCCATTAGTTCCCTGCAGCACCAGCCAACCCTCTGGCGATTGGGCAAAGCTATAGGCGGTGCGGAAGGCTTTCTCCAGGTTCTCGCGCTGCTCCAGCGGCAGGTTGGCCCGCTTATAGTCAAAATTGGAAAAAGTCATCCTCTTCTGCGCCTCAAACTCGGGCCCCCAGCCATACTCCAGCGCAGGCTCCCTCTCCTCGATGGCGTAGACCTGGCACAGCCTGGGGTCAGTCAGGCGCGTGTGCAGCCTCTCATCCAGCTGCTCAATGGGGATGATGGTGACCACCACGGTGGGAAGCTCAGTATTAAAGCGGTGCGTGAGTAGCTGATCCAGTTTTTCTTTAGCCCAAGGTGTGCCAGTTTGACTGCCCAGGTCATCCAAGATGAGCAGAGGGGCATTGCGCACCTGGTCAAATAGCTCATCATACGGTATCTCGCTATCGGGGCTAAAGGTGGCGCGTAGATGATCCAAAAGGTCAGCCGCGGTGATGTAGAAAGCAGGCTGCCCCCGCTTTATCCGCTCGTTGGCGATGGCCACAGCCAGGTGAGTCTTGCCACAGCCACTGGGGCCACTCAAGACAAACCAGCCTTTGGGCTCGGCGGCAAAGGCCTTGGCCGCCTCATAAGCACGCCTGAATTGCTCCTGGCTCTGGGGATGCCCGCTTCTGCCCTCTGGAAGCAGGTTATCAAAGGTAAGGCGAACTAGCGAGCCGAGGTTGCTGTACCGCTGCAGGCGGGCCTGGCGCTCACCATCTCGCTCCTTGCGCACGCACCGGCAGGCAACCACCTGGCTGAAATCCGGCTTCCCTGAGGGAAGCAACGGATGGACAAACCCGGCCCCCTTGCAGATGGGACAACCAGCGCTTGGGGAAGGTTCCTCTTCAGCGCCGGACCATGTGTCCGTATTTTTGTTTGAGGTATTTATCCGGGCCTTTCTCAGGATATCGCTGATATGCTCCATGGCTCTTGCCTTCCCTTGCCCAGCGCTCTAAAATTGCTGAAATGTAGCTCCACCTGCGCACGTTCTGATTGACCGCCTCTTTAATCGCCTCCCTGATCCAGGCTTCAGGGTAGAGCTTCTCCGCCTCCCGCAGCTCCTCGGCGATGGCCGGGGTGAGCACGCCGATATTCTCCTCGTAAAAGGCGAAAACGTTGGGCGGCTCCTCAAGCTCAAGGTAGACTCGCCCGGCCACTTTGAGCTCGCCCAGTTTGAGCTCACCGCTCTCGATCTTGGCCACCGCCTGCCTATCTGATTCGGTATTGAGGAAATACACCTCCTCAGACTCCCCATCCCTATCCAAGGTGAGCTGGATGATGGTCCCCCGCTTTATCGCCAGGGCCAGCCCGCGGCGCAGCGCCTCATCCGGCGTCCCGGCCATCCCTTTAAGGCCAGCCACGAGGCCAGCATCCTCCAATAGCTCCTGATAGGTGACAAAACGGGGATAGCCTCGTTTGCGGTAGAGGGCGGCCAGCAGGTGCAGGGTTACCTTGAGTTCGGCGATATCATCTATCTTGGGCAGGACAGCGCTGAAGAAGAGATTGGGTATGGGGGTGAACTCCATCTTGGCCGGAAAACCCTTGAACTCTTCCATGGTCAACCTACGCCCCAATGCTTTGACACCTCATAGTAAACTCGGCTCTTCACTGCTGATGGGATACTCAAAATTGTAGAATGTGGCCAAGCTGTGGCGGAAACGCAGTTTTACCTGCCCGGTGGGGCCATTGCGGTTCTTGGCGATGATAATATCCGCCTCCTCCCTGGGGTATTCCTTATCCGGATGCAGGCTCTCCCATTCCTCCTCGCTGTGATAATATTCGTCGCGGTAGACAAACAATACCACATCCGCATCCTGCTCAATGCTGCCGCTCTCCCGCAGGTCAGATAGTTGCGGAATGTGTGATGCCCGCCACTCCACCGCCCGGCTGAGCTGCGAGACAGCCAGCACCGGCACGTTAAGCTCGCGGGCCAGCGCCTTCAAGGAGCGGGAGATATAGCTGATTTCCTGAACCCGGTTCTCTCCCCTCATCCCCTCCCCCTGCATCAGCTGCAGGTAGTCAATGATGATGAGGTCAATGCCACGCTCAAAGTGCAGGCGGCGCGCCTTGCTGCGCATCTCGGCCACCCGGAGCTGGGGGGAATCATCAATGTAAATCTGCGATTCGGCAAGGACGCCGATAGCCTCCATAATCCGCCTCTCCTCATCCTCAGTGTGCAGCCCGAAGCGAACCCGCCTGGAATTGACCCCCGATTCGCTGGAGAGCAGCCGCATGACTACCGATTCCCGCGCCATCTCCAGGCTGAACATGGCCACACACGCCTTCTGCTCCACGGCCACGTTTCGCGCCACGCTGAGGGCAAAGCTCGTCTTGCCCATGCTGGGCCTCCCGGCCACGATAATCAAATCAGAGCGCTGAAACCCGCCCAGGAACTCGTCCAAGCCCACGAAGTTAGAGAGCAGGCCAGGCATCCCCGCCCGGGCATATTCCTCCTCCCCCGGAGCCAGGGGAGCCGTCTCAAAATACTTGTCCAGCACCTGACGGATGTGGGTGAAGTCCCGAGAGCCCTGGCCGTGACGCAGCTTGAACAGGATGTCCTCCGCCCGGCTGAGGCTGGCGCTGACATCCGGGCCAGCCTCGTAGCCAACGCGGGCAATCTCGTCGGCCGCCCGGATGAGACCGCGCATCACCGATAAGCGATAAACGATCTGGGCATAGTGCTCGATATCAAGCGGGGTGGGGCAGATGGAGATGAGATGGCTCAAGTAGGCGGCGCCGCCGCATGCCTCCAGCCTACCCCGCCGCGCCAGCTCCTGGGCCACGGTGATCTGGTTTATCGCCTCGTTGCGCTCGTAAAGGGCAAGGCAGGCCTCATAAAGCCACTGGTTCTGCTCAAGATAAAAGTCAGACGGCTGAAGCAGAGGGGCAACCTTATAGACGGCCGAGCCATCTATCAGCAGTGAGCCAATGACCGCCCCCTCAGCATCAACGTCATGTGGAGGTAACTTCTCGCCATACACCCTAGCTCGTCCCCTCTTCTTCCTTCTTCTCTTCTGCCTTCTCTTTCTTCTTTTCCTCTGGCACTACGCTCAGCTTTATCTTGGGGATGATATCCTTGGTTAATCTAATGGTTATCTCATAGCTGCCGACCTCGTGGATGGGCTCATCCAGTTCTATCTTCCTTTTGTCAACCACTACGCCGGCACTTTTCTCAAGCTCCTCGGCGATATCGGCATTGGTGATCGAGCCGTAAAGCCGGCCTTTCGCCCCCGCCCGGGTTTTAAGAACAATCTCCTTCCCCTCCAGCTGCTGCGCCAGCTCCCGCATCTCAGCCTCAATCTCGGCCTGAAGGCGGGCTTTCTTCTTGAGCTGCGCCTCAACGAGGTGCATGGCTCTGGCATCAGCCAGCACCGCTAGCTTTTTGGGGATGAGAAAATTCCTGGCGTAGCCATCGGCTACCTCTTTGATCTCACCAGCGTCGGCCACATCGGGCACATCTTCCAGGAAAACCACCTTCATCTTTTCTTTCTCTCCTTGGTATCATTATACTTCACCAGCAAAAGCCTAACAACGGGCAGAGAAAAGAATTTTGGGGAAAATTATTTTTGAAGTTGAGGCCTATCCCCTAATATATCTCTCCGCCTGGGTCGCCGCCACGGCACCGTCCCCGGCGGCACTGACCACCTGGCGGATTGAGCCGGAGCGGATATCGCCGGCGGCAAAGATACCGGGTACATCCGTCTCCATCTTCTCGTTGGTGATGATGGCGCCAGCGCTGTCCAGGGACAGCACCCCTTGGAGATAGCCAGTGTTCGGCCTAAAGCCGATGGCGATGAAAACCCCGGATACCTCCAGGGTGGACTTCTCCCCACTGGATACATCGCGCAGTCTCAGCCTCTCCACCATATCCTTCCCCTCAATGGCCTCCACCACCGTATTCCAGCGGAACGCTATCTTGGGATGAGCCAAAGCCCTCTCCTGGAGGATGCGGGTAGCGCGCAGCTCGGCGCGGCGGTGGATCACCGTCACCCTGGAGGCGAACTTACTTAAGTCAAGAGCCTCATTGATGGCGGCATTGCCGCCACCAACCACCGCCACCGGCATATCCTGAAAGAGGGCGCCGTCACAGATGGCGCAGTAGGACACCCCGCGGCCGGTGAACTCCTCCTCCCCGGGGACGCCCAGCTTCACCCGGTCGGAGCCGCTGGCGATGATCACCGCTTTGGCCACCAGGTTTCCCTCAGTGGTAGTTATTACCTTCTGCTCCCCCCTAAGCTCAAGGCTGGTAACCTCGGCGGTGAGCGTCTCCAGACCAAACTTCGTCGCCTGCTGGCTCATCAGCTCCGCCAGCTCCAGCCCATTGATGCCCTGGGGAAAGCCGGGGTAGTTCTCCACTAGCCCGGCGTTGACGATCAAGCCCCCCGGGGCGGCCCGCTCCACCAGCAGGCTGCGCAGCCTGGCCCGGGCGGCGTAAAGGCCAGCGCTGAGCCCCGCCGGGCCACCGCCAATGATAACCACGTCGTATTCCCGCTCGTCTGTCAAAATCGCAAAACCCCCTTCCGCTAGAAGCGGCTTACTCCAAGACAGCGTCCAGGCTGCGCTTCAGGTCAGCCTTGGGCCTGAAGCCAACGATATTGGACACTGGGGCCCCGTTTTTGAAGATGAGCAGCGTGGGAATGCTCATCACCCCGTAGCGGCTGGCCGTCTTCCGGTTCTGGTCAACGTCCACTTTGGCCACGGTGACCCTGCCCTCGTATTCCTCGGCCAGCTCCTCCACGATGGGTGCCACCATACGGCAGGGCCCACACCAGGCGGCCCAGAAATCAACCAGCACCGGTTTATCTGACTGCAGCACCACCTGGTCAAAGTTATCGTCACTCACTTCGATTGGCTTGCCCATGAATCTCCTCCTTGATTATCTGAGATATATCTTGCTCGGCCATGTGTTTAGCGATGCCGATGGCGTTCTTGATGGTCTTGGCCTGGCTGCGGCCGTGGGCGATGATGATATTGCTGTTCACTCCCAGGAGACAGGCGCCACCGTATTCCCGGTAGTCAATCCGGTTCACCCAGGAACCCAGCCCCAAGTCACGGAGCAAATCACGCCCCCGGAAGCGATACACGTTGGAGATGACATGCCCGATCTGCCGCACCGAGCCCAAAAAGCTGTCACTTAAGCCCTCGATCGTCTTGAGCACGATATTCCCGGTAAAACCATCGGTGACCACCACGTCGGCGACCACCCTCAGTATATCATGTCCCTCAATGTTGCCAATGAAGTTGAGGTGGCTCGCCTTCTTCAGCAGCCGGTGGCTTTGCTGCACCAGTCGGTTTCCCTTACCCTCCTCTTCACCATTGCTGAGCAGGGCTATCCGCGGCGAGCTGATGCCCAGAACGTGCCGGCTGTAGATAGCGCCCATCTCGGCAAACTGTACTAAGTGGCTCGGCCGGCAGTCAACATTGGCGCCGGCGTCAATGAGCAGCACTGGGGTGGAGGGGGTGATGTCCATGATACAGGCGATGGCCGGGCGCTCGATGCCCTCCACCTTGCCCAGGCTAAATAGGGCCGCCCCGAGCACCGCCCCAGTATTGCCCGCGGAGACAAAGGAGGCAGCCTGGCCCTCCTTGACCAAGTTGATTCCAACCACTATTGAGGAATCTGGTTTACTGCGAATCGCCTTTATCGGTGATTCGTGGGACTCAATCGTCTGGCTAGCTTCCACAATGGTGACCCCTGGCTTGCGCAGGTAGCGGCCCGCCAGCACATGGAGCATGTCCTTCCGCCCCACCAGCGCCACCTCCACCCCATACTCCTGCGCCGCCTTCACCGCTCCCTTAACTATCTCGTGGGGAGCATAGTCCCCTCCTGAGGCATCAACGGCGATTATCATCCTGTTTAAATCAAAAAATTCGGCCGCTATCCTGACTACTTGCCCCGGCCGAATTCCTCTTTGGCCTTGGCCACCACGGCTGGCTCAGCCAGCAGGTCAACCACGGTCATGGCCAGCGCCTTGGCGCCGTCAAGCATCCCCCGCATGCCCGCCTCTGAGATAGCGGCCGAGGCAAACTCGGCGGAATGCCCCAACACCTCCAGCGGGGCTATGGCGATGGAAGGATGAATGCTGGGCACAAGCTGACTCACGTTGCCCATATCAGTGCTGCCAAAGCTGGCTTTGGGGTCAAAGAGCGGCATGCGGCGGCCGAGAGCCTCCATGTTCCGCCGGAAGAGCCGCGCCAGGGTCAGGTTGTTGCGCAGAGAGGCATAGCGCACCTCCGCCCACCTGTATTCCAGCCTGGCCCCGGTGGCGGTAGCGGCGCCGGCGAAACACTTTATCACCTTTTCTTTTAGCTCATCAAGATAGGCGTCTTCCTCGGCGCGCACGATAAACTGCCCGGCGCTGTGGGCGGGGACGATATTGGCCGCCTCGCCCCCATCGGTGATGATGCCGTGGATGCGAGCCCTATCTTTGATGTGCTGGCGGAGCGAATTGATGGCGTTGAAGGATTGAATCATCGCCTCCAGGGCGTTGATGCCCTCCGCCGGCCGGGCCGCGGCGTGTGCCGACTTGCCAAAGAACTCCACATCCAAGGTCTGGCAGGCCAGAATTCTGATCGTGGCCGTATTGCGCACCCCGGGATGAATCATCATGGCCACATCCACGCCGTCAAAGGCGCCCCTAGTGGCCATCAGTATCTTGCCCCCGTATATCTCCTCAGCCGGCGTGCCGATGACCAGGAGGCTGCCCCCGAACCTGTCCACGGCTGATCTAGCGGCCACCCCGGCGCCGGCGGCGCTGGCGGCGATGAGGTTATGACCACAAGCATGGCCGAGCTTGGGTAAAGCGTCATACTCAGCCAGGAGCGCGATGACTGGGCTATCCTGCCCGTAGCTGGCCCGGAAGGCGGTCTCCAGCCCACAGATGCCATTTTCAATGGAGAAGCCATTTCCCTTGAGGTATTCGCTCAGCCAGGCGGCGGCTTTCTTCTCCTGGAAGGCTGTCTCTGGGTTGGCGTGTATCTTCAGACTCAGCTCACTCAGTTCCTGACGGCGGTTATCTACCTCACTGATGACCGAGGTCTTTAATCGTGCTGCATCCAAACTGCTTTTCTCCATGGGGGCTATTCGGTAATCTATTATAGCCCAATACCGAGCCGATTTCCAGATTCTGGCCCGCCCCTGTCCTGATGCTAAATCATGCCCCCGCGTGCTAGAATAAGGCTGAAAGTGGCAGAAGAAAAGATTACCCTGTGGCTTAAGGTCCAGCCCAACGCCCACCGCAACGAGCTAGCCGGCTTCAAGGAGGGTGTCTGGCAGATAAAGATTGCCACGCCTCCGGTCAAGGGCAAAGCTAATCAAGAGCTGATAAGATATTTAAGCCAAATCTTGGGAGTGGCCAGACACCAGCTGGCCATTGAAAGGGGGATAAATGCCAGACGGAAGGCCGTCAGCATCAGCGGGCTAGCGCCAAGCCAGGTTAGGGAAAGACTGGAGAAGCACTATTCTGGGCTCTGTTGACAATTCGGCCCAAAATGTGCTAATAGAGGGAAGCCCTGGAGCACGGGAAAGGAGACAAAATGGAAACCAATGTCACTATGATGACCAAGCTGAATACTTTTCTCTCACCCACCAAAATCATCTTGGGTAATGGAGCGGTGAGCCAAGTTGGCGATGAGGCTAAAAAGCTCGGCGGCAAAAAGGCGCTCATCGTCACTGACAAAGGGGTGGTCAAAGCTGGGCTGATATCGGGCGTTGAGGAATCGCTCAAGGCTCAGCAAATCGCCTTTGGCATCTTTGACGGGGTGGAGGCAGAGCCACCGGCGCGGATAGTGGATGAGTGCGCCCAGATAATCCAGGAAAAGGGGTATGA
>MTNR01000075.1 GCA_002011495.1 Dehalococcoides sp. JdFR-56
CGATGACGAAGGTGGCATAGGTCCAGGGCATGTACTTTTTCAGGCCGCCCATCTGGCGCATATCAAAGGTGCCGGTGGCATGGTTGACGCTGCCCGCGCCCAGGAAGAGCAGCGCCTTGAAGAAGGCGTGATTGAACAGGTGGAAGATGCCGATGGCCACCCCACCGGTGCCCAGCCCCAGCATCATGTAGCCCAGCTGGCTGATGGTGGAGTAAGCCAGCACCCGCTTGATATCGTTCATCACCAGACCCATGGAGGCGGCGAAGATGGCGGTCACCCCGCCGATGATGGCCACCGTGGTCAGTGCCTGCGGGGAATGCTCAAAGAGGGGGAACATGCGAGCGACCAAGAAAACGCCGGCGGCGACCATGGTGGCAGCGTGTATCAGGGCGCTGACCGGGGTTGGGCCTTCCATGGCGTCAGGTAGCCAGACGTGAAGCGGGAACTGGGCTGACTTGCCCACCGCCCCGGAGAAGATGCCGATGGCCGCCCAGGTGAGGGCAGTGCCGGCCAGCGTCCCGGCGATGGCCAGCTCATGAAGCTCGGCGATATCAAAGGTGCCGGTGTTGAGGTAAAGGGCTAGTATCCCGGCGAGAAAGCCAAAATCGCCAAGGCGGGTAACGATGAAGGCTTTTTTAGCGGCATTGGCGGCGGATGGTTTGTGGAACCAGAAGCCGATGAGGAGATAGGAACACAGGCCGACCAGCTCCCAGAAGACGAAGAGGAGAACCAGGTTATCCGCCAGCACCAGGCCGAGCATGGAGGCGGTGAACAGGGACATCCAGGCGTAGTAGCGGTGGTAGCCTGGGTCACCGTGCATGTAGCCTTGAGAGTAAATCTGCACCATAAGGCTGACCAGGGTGACCACGATCAGCATCACCGCGGTCAGCGAATCCAGCATCAGCCCCAGGTGAATGCTGACCCCGTCCTCGACGACCACCCAGCTGATATCGGGGATGGGTATCTCGTGGTGGGGTGCTGCCATCACCGAGAACAGTGCCCAGATGGAGAGGACCAGAGAGCCACCGATGGCGGTGATGGTGATATACCCGGCCACCCTTGACTCCGGCCTGACCAGGGGCCGGATGATAAGGCCAATGATGATAAAGGAGAAGAGCGGCAGCAAAAATATCAGCCAAACAAACTGGTGTGATATCATAGCTTCCTCAATATATCCTCAATGAGATGTTCTTTATCTCTGGGCACCAGTACCGAATATTCGCTGAACTCCTGGCCAATGGGTATCCCTGAGGTGGGCAGGATACGGGTGGGGATGCCCTCGCCCTCAAAGAGTTCCTTCCACATCTCGGCGACCATTAGGTTTTTCGCCTTTTTTACTTCAACCCACATTTGCTTACCACTTGAGCAAGTTGATTTTGGTGACGTCTATATCCTCAAGGCCACGATAGATGGCCAGTATTATGGCCAGGCCAACCGCAGCCTCGGTGGCGGCGACCACGATGACGAAGATGGCGAAAACTTGCCCGGTGAGCAGTGCTGGCACCACGTAGCGGGAGAAGGCGACCAATGTGATATTGACCGCATTGAGCATGAGCTCAATGCACATCAGGATGATGATGGCATTGCGCTTGCTCAATACCCCGTATAGCCCGATGGAGAACAGGATGGCGGACAGTATGAGATAATGCTCTAGGCCTAACATCACTACTTCTCCCTCGCCAGCACGATGGCTCCTAGGATGGCGGATAATATAAGAACCGCGGCGATCTCCACCGGCAGGATGAATCCCCCCTCACCAAAGAGCCTGGTGGCCAGAGCGGTGGTGGTGGGTGCTAGCGGCGGTGTGGTGGCGATCTGCCACGGGGTTTTGAGCAAGGTTAGGACCAGAACCTCTAGTAAGAGAATGGCGACGATGAAAGCGGGGATTTGCAGGCGGTTGCTGGGGCTGCCCCGCTGGACTTCCCGGGTCATCATGATGGCCAGAATGATCAATACTGAGATGGCGCCGACGTAAACCAGAATCTGAACCGCGGCCAGAAAGTCGGCGCTTAAGGTAATGTAGAGTCCGGCCACCATGAGGAAGCACAGTATCAGGGAGAGCGCCGCCCGGAAGACGTTGCGCAGGAAAATGACGCCCAAAGCCGCTAGGATGCAAATCGCGGCCAATATCCAGAAGGAGATAACCAGTCCCATACTAATCTTTCTCCGTGATCCTCTCTATGAGCAAAGTTTGTCTGGGCAACTTGGTGGCACGCTCCGGGTAAAAATAGCCGCTCACTTTCCGCTCCGGCGTCTCCCGCATCTTCTCTTTATCCTGCACCAGCTCCCAGCGGCGGTACTTGGCGCACTCAAAATTATAGCTGAAATAGAGCGCGGCGTAGGGGCAGGCCTCAACGCACAGCCCGCACTGGATGCAGTAGCCGGTGTCTATCTGATACTTCTCCACCGCATATTTATTTTCCACCGGGTTGGTTGAGGTGGTGATCTCAATGGCCCCCAAAGGGCAGCTCTTGGCGCAGGTGGCGCAACCGGTGCACTTCTCTTGGTTCCAGATGAGCTCATTACCCCGGGTGCGCCGTGAGATGTTGAGCCGCTGCTCCGGGTACTGGACTACGGTGGGGTGACGGAGCAGGTGCCTGATGGTTACCGAGAGCCCCTTGATGATGCCTATTCCGTAACGCTCAAACTTCAATTCTACCCCATCCTAACTTGAAGAAGAATTTGGACCAGAGCAGTATCAGTATGGCCATTATCGCCAGGTTGATGATGACGACCACCCAGGGTAGCCCGGCGGGCGAGGCCAGCACCTCAAGCGCGGTGACCAGCAGGTTGATTACCGCTAGAGGGAGGAGGAACTTCCAGGAGAAGGCCATGAGCTGGTCAATCCTGATTCTGGGCAAGGTCGTCCGCGTCCAGACCATGGCGAAGAAGACGAGGAGAACCTTGATGATGAACCAGAGCCAGGGCGGAAGCAAGGGACCTCGCCAGCCGCTCAAGAAAAGGGTGGTGATTATCGCTGAAATGGCGATGGCTTCCGCGTACTCCACGAGGTAAAACATGGCGAATTTCATCCCCGAGTACTCGGTATGGAAGCCGGCGACGATCTCAGAGTCAGCCTCCATGAGGTCAAATGGGCTGCGGTTGATTTCAGCACATCCAGCGGCGAAGAAGAGGAAGAAGCCCAAAGGCTGGAGCAGGATGAAGGGGATATCCTGGGCGAGCACGATCTGGTTTAAGGATAATGAGCCGGCGATGAGCACCACGCCGACGATGGCCAGCACCAGCGGAATCTCGTAACTTACCACCGCGGCCACGTTACGCATCGCCCCGAGGAGGGAGTACTTGTTGCTTGAGCCCCAGCCGGCCATGAATACCCCCACGGTGGAGACGGAGCTGATGGCCACCACGTAAAGGATGCCGATGTTCAGGTCAGCCAGCATGGCTCCGTTCTGGAAAGGTATCACCGCGAAGATCATCAGCGCCGGGGCAAAGGCCACCACCGGTGCCAGCCAGTGCACCAGCTTATCGGCGGCGGTGGGCACAATGTTCTCTTTGAGCAGCACCTTGATGGCGTCGGCCACCGGCTGAAGCAGGCCGAAGGGGCCGGTGCGGTTGGGGCCAAGACGGGACTGCATGCGCCCCATCCCCCGCCGCTCAATGTAAATCACCCCCATCACCATGGTGAGGACAAAGCCAATGATGACCACGGTGAAGAAGACCCAGTGCCCCCAGAACCCACCCGGCCAGTCGGGCGGCACCGCCTGCAGTCTAACCAGGTTATTAATGTTTGTCTCAAGTGCCATCATCGGTCAATCTCACCCACGGTGATGTCAATGCTGCCAAAGATGATGATGAGGTCAGCCACCTTCCAGCCGCGCACCATCTCACGCAGCGCGGTCAGGTTGATCAGGCTGGGCGGGCGGATATGGCAGCGGTAGGGAGCGATGGAGTTATCTGATACCAGATAGAAGCCGAGCTCACCTTTGGGGGACTCAATGCGGGCATAGGCTTCCCCAACTGGGGGCCGAATGAGATGCGGTACCTCGGCCCTCACTGGCCCAGAAGGTATCTGCGCCATGGCCTGCTTGATGATGCGCAGGCTCTGCCGCATCTCCTCGACTCGCACCCGGTAGCGGTCATAGCAGTCACCCACCGTGCCAGTGGGGATATCGAATTCAAAGCGGTCATAGATGGAGTACGGGTCTGCCTTGCGGATATCCCACTTCACGCCGCTAGCTCGAAGCACCGGGCCGCTGGCGGAGGCATTGATGGCCTGCTCTTTGGTCAGGATGCCAACGCCCTTGGCGCGGGCCAGCAATATCTCGTTCTGCATCAGCAGCCGGTCATATTCATCGATAAAGCGGGGCATCTCGTCCACGAATTTGCGCAGCGCGGGCAGAAATTCCTCAGGGAGGTCCTGGCTTACGCCACCAACCCGCATGTAGTTGTAGGTCAGCCGCTGGCCGCTGACCATCTCAAAGAGGTCAACTATCTTCTCCCTCTCCCGGAACATGTAGAGGAAGGGGGTGAAATAAGCCCCGCAGTCATTGAGGAAGGCGCCCACGGCGATGAGAAAGGCGGCGATGCGCTGTAGTTCCGCCATAATCACCCGTATGTATTCGGCGCGCTCTGGGACCTTTATCCCCGCCAGCTTCTCCACGGCAAGGCAGTAAGCGAAGTTATTGTTCATTGCCGAGATGTAGTCCAGCCGGTCAGTCAAGGGGATAATCCCGGTATAGGTGCGCTGCTCGGCCAGCTTCTCCACCCCGCGGTGGAGGTAGCCAAAGATGGGCTCAATATCCACCACCACCTCCCCGTCAAGGGTGGCGCGCATGCGGAAGACCCCGTGCGTGCTGGGGTGCACCGGGCCCAGATTGAGCACAAAAGGTTCGGTCTTAAGCGCCATCACATGAAGTCCTTCCGCAATGGATGCCCCTGGAAACCTTCCCAGAGGAAAATACGCTTCATATTGGGGTGACCTTCAAACCTGATCCCCATCAGGTCATAGATTTCCCTTTCCTGGAAATCGGCCCCCTGCCACAGCCTGACCAGCGAGGGCAGAACCGGGTTCTCCCGGTCATAGCAGCGGGTCTTGAGCACCAGGCTGTGGTTGTGCTCCAGCGAGCTTAGCATGTAGACGACCTCAAAGTGGTCGTAGTAATCAACGGCGGTAATATAATTGAGGTAATTGAAATCAAGACCGGGGGTATCTTTGAGAAAGGCGGCCACATCGAGCAGAGAGCCACTTTTCACCACTATCTCTTTTTCGCTCGATGCGACGATGCTATCAGGAAATTTCTCTACTATTTGATTGGCGATCTCTTTACCGGAAAGCGCTACCGTCATCTCCTGATTAGCTTTCCCACATCTATGTTTCTTCTCTTGGCGATCTTCTTCTGTAGGAGCTGTATCCCGTAGATCAGGGCCTCAGGGCGGGGAGGGCACCCAGGGACGTAGACATCCACGGGGATGATGCGGTTATATCCCGGGACCACGGCGTAAGATGCCGAGGCAAAGATGCCGCCGCTGATGGCGCAAGCTCCCATGGCGATGACCCACTTCGGCTCTGGCATTTGATTATAGATGCGCCGGACGTTGGGGGCCATCTTCCAGGTGAGGGTGCCGGCGGTGATCATCAAATCTGCCTGGCGAGGTGAGGCGCGCAAAATTTCCATACCAAAGCGCGCCAAATCAAAGCGGGGGCCATTGGCGGCGATGAGCTCAAAGGCGCAGCAGGCGGGGAAGCAGATGGCTGGCCAGAGTGAGGAGCGCCGCCCCCAGTTGATGAACCAGTCCACGGTGGTGAGGATGATGTTTTGCTTAAGTTCCTCTTCCAGCCACTCATCAGGGTCAGGGATCACCGCCTGGCTGCTCGCCTTGACCTCCTCGATGATCTCGCCCTCTTTGCGGTCAAGCTCGATATCAGAGTAGATATATTTTCTCTCTATTTCCATTCCAGAACCCTCTTTTTCCAGGCGTAGCTGAAGCCTACCAGAACAATGGCCATCAAAACCAGGATGATGATGAAGCCCGAGCCGCCCAGCTCTCGGAGGTTGACCGCCCAGGGATAGAGGAAAACAACCAGCACGTCAAGGGCCAAAAAGATGAGGGCGTAATAATAGTAGTGGATGTTGAAGCGGACCCAGGTCTTGCCGATGGTCTCCATGCCGCATTCAAAGATGGAGTTCTTGATGGGGTTGGGCTTATCGGGGACGATGCGGAGAAAGCGGAGAGCGATGGGAATAGTAACCATAAGAAGGGTGAAGAGAAGGGCAGCGATGAGAAACAAGCCAATGTACCCGTAGTTGGCTAGCAATTACTCCCCTCGCTTTCTCAAAGTAGCCGTGCTAGTATAACATACTTGGTTTTCCAAAAGCAAGAGGTTTTACCCCAAGATTTTGGGTCTCTTTCCCCCAGTTTTGGCGGTAATTATGCGTCTATTGCGGGGAGAAAGAAGGTGAAGTGCCGATAATAATAGCCCAGAATCTCCTGAATTGACAATCAGCTCGCTAGTCCTATACACTGGCCTTGAACTGAGATGGGCAAACATCAGCCCCCTTTTTATGGTTGGGTTATCGTCGGCATTGCCACCATGGGCATGATGCTGGTCTATGGGACCAGGCATTCTTTCTCCGTCTTCTTTCCCCCGATTCTGCAGGAATTTGGCTGGAGCCGGGGCAGCACTGCGCTGATGCTCTCCCTCAATATTTTCATTTACGGCCTCACCGCACCAGTGGCGGGAAGCCTGGCTGACCGGTGGAAGCCGAGGTTGGTGGTGCTGATGGGCATCCTCCTCCTCGCCCTGGCGATGGCTAGCTGTGCCTTTGCCAACGAACTCTGGCATTTCTACCTGCTCTTTGGCCTTCTGATGCCAATTGGGACTGCCTGCAGTGGCTGGCCCATGCTGTCTCCAGTGTTGGCCAACTGGTTCAGCAAGAGGCGCGGGTTGGTGTTCGGGCTGAGCCAGATGGGGGGTGGTCTCAGCTTCACCTATGGCCTCTTTATGGAATTCATCATCTCTCAGTTTGGCTGGCGCCAGGCATATTTCGTCTTAGCCGGGGTTCTGGGAGTGATCATGTTGCCCATCTACTTTCTCTTCTTCCGCTATCGCCCTGAGGATAAGGGGTTGAGGGCTTACGGTAGCGCTGAGCCACATGCGGGCAGGAGCTCCGCAGGCGGAGAAGCCGCGGGGGATGAATGGACGCTGGGCCGTGCCATGAGGACTTATCAGCTATGGTTTCTGGTGACGGCGCACGCACTTTATTGGGGGGTGGGGAGCTACCTCGTGCTCGCCCATCAGATCAAATTCGCCGAGGACGTAGGTTACAGCAGCACCTTTGCCACCTCCGTCTTCGCCCTGTTTGGCATTTCCCTAGCCCTGGGTCAGCTTATGGGGGCGGTGTCTGACTGGATTGGCCGGGAGAAGACGGTTACCCTGGCCATTATCCTGTCCATCGGGGCCTTGGTCGCCCTGATTTCGGTGAGGGACACCTCACAGCCCTGGCTTCTCTATTTCTACGCCATCGGCTTTGGCCTGGGGGCTGGGCTTTTATCGCCGACCCTCTTCGCCGGGGCGGCGGATATCTTTTACGGCCGGCACTTTGGCGCCATATCGGGCCTGATCCTCACTGGCTTCGGCATCGGTGGCATCATCGGGCCCTGGCTGGGAGGCCATATCTATGATATCTCCGGGAGCTATCTCGGAGCCTTTGTCTTCAGCATGGTCTGCTTTGCTGTCGCAGGCCTCGCCTTCTGGATAGCCGCGCCGAGGAGGGCGGCCAGACTGCGCCCCAAGGTGTGAGATTTGGATTGACATGACAAGAGGGGTTTTGTAAACTGACTTGTCAAAGTGCCCCAAAATGCTTTCCCCGGAGAGAAATGCCCATGACAATTGAAGCTGTGGCCCATGAGCTGATGGATGCGCTTAAACGATTTGACGCTGACTATATCGAGGCGCATCTGGAGGAGACCGAGACCAGCCACCTCACCTACCGTGGCCGGGAGCTGGAGTCCGTGGGGCGGGCGACTGCCATTGGCGGCAACGTGCGGGCGCTGGTGAGAGGAGGCTGGGGTTTTGTCAGCTTCAATAGCTTTGAGGACCTCCCGGGCAGGGTTGAGCTGGCGGTAAGGCAGGCTCGGTTTGTCGGCGGGGAGACGAGCCGACTAGCGCCAGCGGAGCCGGTGGTTGAGGTGGTCTCCCTTGACAGAGAACAAAATCCGGTGATGATACCCCTGGCGGAGAAGAAAGAAGTGCTGGATGAGTACAATGACCTTATCTGGCGTACCCCCCAGATACAGACCTCAACCATTGGATATGCTGACAGCCGCAAGAAGACCATTTTCTTGAGCTCTTTGGGCAGCTATATTGAGCAGGAGAGGGCGGATATCGCCCTGCGCCTGGCGGCGGTGGCCACCAGAGACGGTGATGTCCAGCAGGTGGGGTTGAGCGTGGGCAGCCGCGGTGATTTCAGCTTGGTTCGGAGCTTGCACCGCGAGGTGGAGGAGATGGCTCATCATGCCGTGGAGTTACTATCGGCCCCCCAGGTGAAGGGGGGAGAGTACACTGTGGTGCTGGACCCGGTGCTGGCGGGCGTCTTCGTCCATGAGGCTTTTGGGCACCTCTCTGAATCTGACTTTGTCTATGAAAATGAGCGCCTGCGCGAGCTGATGACGCTGGGCAGACGCTTCGGCAGCGAGCAGCTCAACATCATTGATACCGCCACCATCCCCGGGCTGCGCGGTAGCTACAAGTATGACGACGAGGGCATGCCGGCTACCAAGACCTACCTCATCCGGGAGGGGGAATTGGTCGGCCGGTTGCATTCCCGGGAGACGGCGGCCAAGATGGGGGAGAAGCCCACCGGCAACGCCAGAGCCCTTGACTACCGTTATCCGCCCATCGTGCGCATGACCAATACCTACATCGAGCCGGGCCAGGTCTCCTTTAGCGATATGATAAGCGATATCAAAGAGGGAATCTACGCCAAGAACTGGTATGGTGGTACCACCAGCATGGAGATGTTCACCTTCTCGGCGGGGGAAGCTTACATGATTCGCCAGGGCAAAATCGCCGAGATGCTGCGCCCGGTGGTGCTCAGTGGCAACGTGTTCACCACCCTTAAGAACATAGACGCCATCGGCGATGACCTGGAGATGAACCAGGGTGGCGGCTGCGGCAAGGGGGGGCAGATGCCGCTTCCGGTGTCCAACGGTAGCCCTCATATTCGCATCCGTCGCTGCCTGGTGGGAGGTAAGTGAGTGGAAAACATTCTGGCCCAAGCCGTCAGGGTAGCTGAAGAGGCCGAGGTCTTCAGCGTTTCTTCGGAGAAGACCCAGGTTCAGTTTGAGACCAACCGGCTAAAACACCTCCAGACCAAACAGCAGACCAGTATCGCGCTGCGCCTTATCAAGAGAGGCAGGATTGGCTACGCCACCACCACTGAACCGGGTGCCTCTCGGGAGCTGGTGGAGCACGCCGTGGAGACGGCACGGTTTGGCACGCCCGCCAAGTTTGAATTTCCGGTGCCAAGCTCTTATCCGCGGGTTGAGGTCTATGATGGCGGAGTGGAGGCAGTGCCCATTGAGGAGATGATTCGGCTTGGTGAGGAGCTCATCGCCGCCATCACCAGCCACACTCCGGGTATCGTCTGTGAGGCTGAGGTGACCAAGGGGACGGTCTCGGTTCAAGTCATGAATTCCCGCGGCGGTCAGGCGCGGTACCAGAAGAGCTTTTTCAGCCTTGGCATTGAGGGTACCCTGGTTGAGGGCACGGATATGCTCTTTGTAGGGGAGAGCCAGAGCTCCTGCCGTCCTATATCAGAATCCGGGCAGGTAGCTGAAGTGGTGCTCCAGCAACTTGAGCTGGCCAAAAACCGCGCCTTGGTACCCAGCCGGCCGCTGCCGGTGGTCTTCACCCCACACGGGGTGGCCAGCGCGCTGATGGCGCCCCTGATGGCAGCTTTCAACGGCAAGACTGTTCTTGAGGGGGCTTCGCCGGTAGGCGGTAAGCTGGGGCAGACAGTATTTGACCCAAAGCTGTGGCTCTGGGATGACCCCACCGTGGTTTACCGCCCGGCCAGCCGTCCCTGTGATGATGAGGGGGTGCCCAGTCAGCGCACCGCGCTCATTGAGGCGGGGGTGGTGACTAACTTTCTTTATGACCTGCAGACCGCTGCCCTGGCCCAGGCCCAGAGCACGGCTAGTGGCACCAGGGGACACGGCGGATTGCCAGCGCCAGCGCCCAGCGCCTTCATCATCGCCCCGGGGAATACCTCTTTTGATGACATGGTCCAGGATATGAAGGAGGGGCTGGTTATCGAGCAGCTCATGGGTGCCGAGCAGGGCAACATTCTGGGCGGCGATTTCAGCGGCAATGTCCTGCTCGGTTACAAGGTGGAAAGTGGTAAAATAGTGGGTAGGGTCAAGGATACCATGGTGGCGGGGAATGTTTACCAGGTGCTGAAAGATATCATCGCTATGGGCAGTGAGGCCAAATGGGTGGGCAGCGCCTTGCAGACCCCGCATATCTACTGTCCGAGTCTCTCGGTGGCGAGCAAGGGGTAGACTACTTTGCTTTTTGTAGGAGTTCAAGAGGGGCAAAGCCCCTCTACAAAATCTTCTCTTACCTTAAGGGAGAAGCCTATATAGAACAAAGAGAGGAAGGGGCGGTGAGATGAAAGATTTTATTAAGCTCTATACCAAGCCAGAGCTTGATTCCCCCGATATGCTGGCAGCCTGGCCTGGGGTGGGCAACGTGGCCATGATCGTGGCCACTTACCTGCAGAAGAACCTTGATTTTGAGGAGCTTGGCGAGGTTGAAGCCTCCCGTTTCTTTGACCCCATCGGGGTCCTGGTCAAGGATAATGTGGTTGAGGCTCCCCAGTTTCCCCAGAGCCGGTTCTACTACCGGAAGAGCAGGGGAGGGGGGAGTGACCTGATACTGTTCATCGGGGAGGACCAGCCACCCACCAAGGGGTATGAGCTGGCTCACTGTGTCCTTGATGTGGGGCTGATGTTCGGCGTGAGGAGAGTGTACACTTGCGCCGCCGCCATGACCCGTATCCACCACACCGAGACGCCTGGCGTCCTGGGAGTGGCTACCAGCCAGCTAGCGGCTGAGGAGCTAAAAAAATATGAGCTCGTCCCAGCCAGTAACCTGCAAATCGCGGGGCTGAACGGGCTACTACTGGGGGTGGCCAAGGAGAGGGGGATTGAGGGCATCTGTCTCTTGGGCGAGGTGCCTCTTTACGCCACCCGCATTCAGAACCCGATGGCGGCGCTGGCGGTGCTCAAGGTTTTAGCTCCAATGCTGGGTGTTGAAGTCAATCTGGAGGAGCTTGAGCAGCTGGCCAAGGAAACCAGGGAGAGGATGAAGCAGGTGGCCTCTCAGGCGATGGGAGAATACATCGATTACTTCACTGAACCGATATGGGAGCGTGGGGAGGAGGAAGATGAGGATGAAGAGGAGGAATAGACTTGCGGAGCAGGCGGGGCAGAGTATGATTATCGGTGATAAGGTCAGGCTCCGTAAAAAGAGGCTCTCCGATGCCCGCAATGATTACGCGTGGCAAACCGACCCTGAGTTAGCCCGGCTTGATGCCATGCCGCTGGTGACCATCTCCTTCCCCCAGTATCTATTGGACTACACCGTGTCTCTGCGCTATCCCTCGGCCACCAGGCACGTCTTCGCCATTGAGACCCTTGATGGCAAGCACATCGGCAACTGCGTCTACTACAACGTTGATGAGGCCAGGGGTGAAGCCGAGCTGGGCATCATGATCGGCAACCGTGACTACTGGGATAAGGGCTTTGGCACCGATGCGGTGAGCACCCTCGCCAGCCACATCTTTCAAAAGACGAATGTCAACCGAATCTACCTCAAGACCCTGGACTGGAACCAGCGGGCGCAGCGCTGCTTCCAGAAATGTGGTTTTATGCCCTGCGGGCGCCTGGTGCGGGACGGGCATAATTTCATCCTTATGGAGCTACGCCGTGAGAGATGGGTGCAGAGGCACGCTGAGCTGAGGGGTGGAGCTAGCCCCGAGCGGGCAGGGCCACGATAGCCTTACCGATTACCGTCTTTTCCCCCTTGGCATTCTCCGCCCAGATGTGGCACTCCACGCGGTGCTCCCCATCTTCAATATATTTCTTGCTCACCTTCCCCCGGCAGGTGATGGTCTCACCGGGAAAGTTCATCCCCTTGTAGCTGCAGGCGAGCTTGATGAGCTTGCCCTGCTTTCCTATCCAGTCGGTGAGCAGTTGCCCCAGAAAGCTGGCTACCAGCTGCCCGTGGACGATGACGCCGGGCAGCCCCTTGCTCTGGGCGAAGTCTTTATCATAATGGATGGCGTAATAATCGCCGGAAGCCCCGGCCCACATCACCAGCTGGCGGGTGGTCGGCTGTTTGGTAAGCGGGGGTAGCTCGCTCTCCTCGGTGACATCTTCATAGTAAACTTGTTCCGCCACTTTTTATTTCTCCGTCTGGTAACCGATCATGGTCTGCTGGCATCTGGCCACGAGTTCTTGGCGCTGGTTGGTGTAGGTTATCTCAAAGGTGACAAACGCCATCTGGCTTCTCTCCCGGACGTTCAAGACTTTGCCGGTGACAGTTATCTTATCGCCGGGCCTTACTGGTTGGTGGCATTCCAGCTCGGTCGAGCCGTGGAGCAGCCCGTCAGGAAACATAGCTGCTAACTGCTGGCCGAACTGCTCCCCGCCCACGGTCACGATGAAGAAGGGGGGTGCCATGGTTTCCCATCTGGGGTTGGAGTCACCTATCGCCCGGACGAACCTCTGCACCATCCCCTTCTCAATCTCAAATTCCCCCAGCAGCCACTCTTGGCCAATTTTATGCTTCAGCTCTTCTGCGATTATCGCCTTTTGCGCCATCTGGCTCCTTTTTGAAGAATGATTTCAAAAAGTTTATCTGATTCCGCCTTGCGCCGTCAAGGCGCTTGACGGGCTGGCTTGGGCTGGGCTACATTAAGACCACGGGAGGTGAGCTGTTGACATTAGCCAAGCCAATTGAATGGCTGGGCGACCGGGTGCGCATCCTTGACCAGACCCGGCTTCCCCAAGAAGAGGTTTATCTCGAGCTGGATAACTACCGGGACCTTGCCTCGGCCATCAGGGAGCTGAAGGTCAGGGGAGCGCCCGCCATCGGGGTGGCGGGCGCTTACGCGGTGGCGCTCGGGGCGCTCCAAATTGAAGCCAGGACAAAAGGTGAATTTCTGGAGAGCCTCCGCGGCGTTGTTGATGCCATTGGCGCCACCAGACCCACCGCCCGCAACCTTTTCTGGGCGCTTGAGCACATGCGGCGGGTTGCCCAGGCTATTGAGGATGTGGCCCAGACCAAAGCGGCGCTGGTAGATGAGGCGATGAAGATACATGCTGAGGAGGAGACGGCGACGCGGAAACTAAGCCAGTTTGGGGCGGAGCTGATCAAGGACGGCTTCACCATCCTGACTCACTGCAACGCCGGGCCGCTGGCCACGGCTGGCTACGGCACCGCCCTGGGCATTATCATCCGGGCGAAGGAGCAGGGCAAAAGAGTGAAGGTCTTGGCCACCGAGACCCGCCCCTTGCTTCAGGGGGCGCGGCTCACCACCTGGGAATTGAAGAAAGCAGGCATTCCGGTGATGCTTATCACTGACTCCATGGCTGGTTACTTTATGCGCCGGGGCGAAGTCGGCTGCGTTATCGTTGGCGCCGACCGCATCGCCGCCAATGGTGATACCGCCAACAAAATCGGCACCTACACCCTAGCGGTGCTGGCCAGGGAGAACAATATCCCCTTCTACGTGGCGGCTCCCACTACCACCATTGACCCGGCGCTTTCTTCTGGGGAGGAGATTCCCATTGAGCAGCGGAATGCCGAGGAGGTGACCCATATCCATGGGTCGGCCATCGCCCCCGAGGGCATCGCCGCGGCCAACCCCGCCTTTGATATCACCCCCCACCGTTATATCTCGGCCATCATCACCGAGAAGGGCGTAATTAGGGGAAATTACGGGGAGGGGATTAAAGGAATTTTCAGGCGGGTCTAAGGTGATAGAACGGGCAGCTCTATGACGAAAGTGGCGCCTTTGCCTAGTTCGCTCTCGGCGTATATCCGGCCACCGTGCTCTGCGATTATCCCATGGCAGATGCTCAAGCCCAGCCCGGTTCCTTTGCCTTCCTCCTTGGTGGTGAAAAAGGGGTCAAACAGATGCCCCAGGTTCTCTTGGGAAATTCCAGGGCCATCATCAGCCAGGGAAATCCGGACCACATCTTCTGCTTGCTCGGTGGTGATGGTGATGGTTCCCTTTCCGTGTGCTTTGGTCATAAAATGCTCGGCGTTGATAATGATGTTGAGAAAAACCTGCTGCAGTTGAAAGCTATCCGCCAGAACTAGCGGCAGATCAGGGGCCAGCTGGGTGGCAACTTCAATATTGTGCACATTCTGCTCGTAGGCGCGCAGCTTGACCACCCCTTCGATGACCTCGTTTATCTGCACCGGCTTCCTTTCTGCGGGGTGCTTGCGGGCGAAGGAGAGGAAATTTTTGACTATGCTGGCAGCGCGCTGGGACTCCCGGCTGATCACTCTCAGGTCCTCTTTGACGTCCTCAGGGACATCTTTATCCAGGAGAAGCTGGGAGAAGCCCAGGATGCCGGTCAGCGGGTTATTGAGCTCATGGGCGATGCCTGAGGCGAGTTCACCGATAGAGGCCAGTCGGTCGGTAATCAGGAGCTGCTCCTGCCTTTTCTTGCGCTCGGTGATGTCCCTGATATAAACCACGTTGGCGCGCTTCCCTCGATAGGTGGTGAAGGCGCTGGTCACCTCAATGGGAACCTCAGTCCCATCCTTTCTGATAATGGAGAGCTCAAAAAGCCCTGGGATGGTCTCTCCCTGCAATCTTCTTTTGTATCTCTCTATCGCCGCCCCACGGTATTTAGGATGGATGACGTCAGCCATGGACATACCGAGCAATTCCTCCCTGGAATATCCGGTGATGCGTACCCACTCATCGCTGACGAAGGTATAGATTCCGGTTCCCTTCTCCGTATCCTGCAGCATGGCCACAGCTTCTCCCACCCTGGTGCCCAGCTCCAGGAGAGCGCGGTACCTCTCCTCCGACTCCCGCAGCGCCTCCTCCATCCGCTTGCGCTTGGTAATATCCACCATGAGCCCTCGCAGTTTCACGGGTTGGTCATTCTCAACAATCACGGTGACGATGTCCCTCAGCCATACGGTGCGGCCATCGGCAGTGACCATTCGGTATTCAAACTCGTGAGGGCGCTTTTCTTTGGTGGCTTGCCGGCAAAAGTCCACCGCCCAATCCCGGTCATCGGGGTGAATGTGGTCCTTCCAGAATGTCGGTTCCGCAAGCCAGAGTTCGGGAGGATAGCCAAGCAATCGCTCAGCCTGTTTGCTGACGAAGGAGAAGCGAAAGGTCTGCGCGTCTGCCTCCCACATGATACCCTCAATCGAGTTAACCAGTATCTCATAGTCCTGCTCTGACTTTCGCAGTGCTTCCTCCATCCGCTTGCGCTCGGTGACGTCTCGGATCACCGAGATGGTGTGGGTTATCTTTGTCCCTTCCCGGAGGAAGGTGGTTATCACGTGAGAGGGGAATAGTTCCCCATTTTTTCTCTTCAGCAGACGCTCTGTCTCCAGACCAGACCTCTCCTGTCTGATAGCCCTCTCCCGTCTCTCATTAGCTTCAAGGTAGTCTTTCCGGCTGGGGTAAAGTATCTCCGTGGTCTGCCCGATGCATTCTTCTGGTTTGTAGCCGAAGATGGTCTCCACCGAGCGGTTAACATACTCAATGATTCTCTCCGGCAGTCTTATGGTCAGGATCACTTCCGGCAGGGAATTGTTCAGTTTCTCCAGGTAATCCCAGTTTCTCCTCAGCGCCTCCTCGGCTCGCTTATGCTTGGTGATGTCAATTGCCGTCGCTGAGATATATAAGGGCTCTCCTTCATCACTTTTGATGACCCCGGCGGTGGTCAGGGAGGGGAAGACGGTGCCATCTTTCCTCCGGCGCCACAGCTCCTCAGCGAAATAGGTGGTATCCTCCAGAAGTTTGAGCCTCAATCTGTTCAGACGTTCCAGGGACTCTTCAGTGTAAAGAATGGAGTAATGTTGGCCGACCAGCTCCTCTGCGCTGTAGCCATGCATCTGGGCGTAAGACTCGTTTACGTAGGTGAACTCACCTTCCAGGCTGGCTATGGAGACGCCGTAGCCGGCCCGATCACAGATGGTTTTGAATTTTCTGCTCTCCTCCTTTGCCCGCTGGCACTCAGCTTGTGAGGTTTGCAATTTAGCAATCCATTGGCTTGAGGCCATCGCTTCCCTCATTAGTCCTGCTTTCGTCTTAACCCCACCCTTCATCACTAGTTCGCCTCCGCCTAAATGACGCCGCTTCCTCTGGACTCTCTGCCTCTCTTTCATCCCAGAGCTTCCCCTGCTCGTTTTTTGTCGCCATTGGAGAGAGCTGTATTGCTTCTCTAATTCTAGAATAAGGGTTCGGCCTTACACTAGGGTCACAGGGGTGGCTTGGGGTATCACATTGATGTCACAAAATGGTGGGGGCTAGTGGGGCTTGAGGAAGATATAGCCCATGCCCGTCTTGGTGGCGATAAACCTGGGCTCTTTAGGGTTATCCTGCAGCTTGCGCCGTAGTCGGGCGATGTTCACCCTGAGGAGGTGGTGCTCACCGCTGAATTCCTCCCCCCACACCTTCTCCAGTATCTGGTCTGGGGTGAGCACCCGGCCAGCGTTGGCCGCGAGGTAGGAGAGCAATCGGTACTCGGTGGCGGTTAAATCTACCTCCTGGTTTGCCAGGGTGACCCTCTTTTGGGCAAAGTTGATTTCAAGTTCGCCAAAGGTGATGGCGCTTGGGCTCGGCTCCGCAGCGGCTGCCTCAGTTCGCCGGAAGATCGCCCTGATCCGGGCGAGCAGCTCCTCCAGACTGAATGGCTTGCTCAGGTAGTCATCTGCCCCAGCGTCCAGAGAGTTTACTTTGTCCTGGACATCACCTCGGGCGCTGAGCATAATGATCGGGATTTTTGACCACTCACGGAGCCGGCGGCAAACTTCCACGCCGTCTATCTTGGGCAGCATGATATCCAGGATCACTAAATCGGGGAGCTCTCTTTCCGTGATATCAAGCGCCTCGGCACCATCCAGGGCGGAGAGGATATCATAACCTTCAACTCTGAGATTGGCCTGGACAAATTTTATTATCGCTGGGTCATCATCAACGATGAGAATCCGAGGGCGATGCATCACTACCCCTTCTGAGGGCTTCCTCAACCTCCTGCAGTAATTCTTCAGCGGTAAACGGCTTGGCCAGGTAACCAGCCACTCCCATGGCATAGGCTTTTTCCTCATCGCCATGGTGCACCACGGCGGTGATGATAACCACCGGTATTTTCCCCAGTTCCGGTATAGCCTTGAGGCGGGCAAGTACATCCCAGCCTGATATTCCCGGCAGCCGCAGGTCAAGCAGTATCAGGTCAGGGCTTTCTTGCTGGGCTAGCCTCAGTCCCTCCTCGCCGCGGGCGGTGATCAGCACCTCGTAGCCGCTGGTGGAGAGGTTAACCTTCATCAGTTTCTGAATGCTGGGCTCATTCTCAATAATGAGGATTTTGGGCAATTTCTCACCCCTCCTTGCTCACCGGCAGGCTGAAGCTGAATCTGGAGCCTTCCCCGAGCTTGCTCTCCACCCATATTCTCCCGCCATGGGCTTCAATGATGCCTTTGCAGATGGATAGCCCCAGCCCGGTGCCGCTCTTGCGGCCACTGACGATGCTCTCCGCCTGGTAGAAGCGGTCAAATACTTTGTCCAGAAGCTCCGCTGGAATGCCCTCACCCTGGTCAATAACGCTGACCGTAATCTCGTCACCAGTAAGGTGCGCCTCAATGGTGATTTCGGTATCCTCAGGTGAATACTTGACCGCGTTATCTACCAAATTGGTTAGAACCTGCCCGATGCCGTCTTTATCTGCCAGGATAAGGGGGAGCTCGGTGGGGAGCTTGAGCTGGAGCCGGTGCTTGGCGGTGAGACTGGCCAGACGGCTGCTTGCCGATTTCACTATCTCAGCGAGGTGGTACTTCTCCCTTCTCAGCTGATAGGCTCCGGAATCAAGGCGCGACATATCCAGTAGGTCGCTGATGAGGCGGGTGAGCCGGCCGGCCTCCTGGTCAACGGTCTGGAGGAAGTCACGCTGTTCCTCGTTGCTCCAGCTGACATCGGCGCGCAGAAGCGTGGAGATAAAGCCTCTGATGGAAGTCAGCGGGGTGCGCAGCTCATGGGAGACGTTGGCCAGCAGTTGAGCCCGCAGCCGGTCAATCTCCTTCAGGGCCTGGAGTTCCCGTGCCCTCGCCTCCGCCTGTTTGCGCTCGCTGATATCAAGCACTGAGGCCAGACTCTCGCTTGTTCCTGGGATCATATCAACGGTGACGAGGATGTCCTTAACCTCGCCCCATCGGTCAACGAGCCGCGTTTCATAGTACTTTGGGGCGGCATCAGGGTCAATCCGGCGCAGGCGGTGATACTCCATCAATTTGGGCAGGTCTGCCTTCACCACAAACTCCGACCAGCGTTTCCTCCCCTGTATCTCATCGCGGGAATAGCCGGTGAGATGCTCAAACCCGGCGTTTACCAGCGAGATGGTGGTATCCTCCTCGATGATGAGCATGGCCACTCCCGCGTTCTCAAAGACGGTGCGGTACCTCCGCTCGGATTCAAGCGCCTGCTCAAAAAGCTGGGCGCTGCGCAGGGCGATGGCTGTCTGGCCAGCTAGCGTCTGGAAAAAGGCTACGTCCTCCGGGGCAAACACCTTGGGCTGAACAGTCAGGATGTGCAGAATGCCGATGGTTTCATCCTGAACCACCAGAGGCATCGCCATGTACGAGGTCAACCTGTGTTTGTGGATAAGCTTGCTGTGCATCTGAACGCGCGGGTCATGGGGAAGGTCGTAGATGATAACCGGCTCTTGGCGGTCTATCAGCCAGTAAAGAAGGCTATCAGCCAGGGTGAAGGCTTCTTCTTCGATGATGGTCCCATTGGGCAGGCGCAAGAGGCAAACCTGTGACCTGGTTCGGCTCTCCTCCAGCAGGCTGATGGCGACGGCATCCGCGCCTAGCTCCTCGGGCACCCCCTCAACCACGACTCGGAGTATCTCATTGATGGAAAGATGGCCGATGATAGCGCGGTCAATCTCACGGAGAACGCTTAGCCGGGTGAGTCGCTGGCTGGCCCGGTGGAATTGCAGCGAGTGGTCAATGGCCAGGGCAAGCTCCTCGGCCAGAGTTTTGAGAATAAGCACGTCATCTTCGCCCAGTATGTCAAAGCGGCGGCTGGCCAGCAGTAGCGTCCCCAGCCACTCCGTGGCTGGCTTGGCATCGCCGGCCAGCGGCTTGGTGATGGCGAGTGGTATAGATACCAGGGCTTGAATCCCCTCCTCCTTGGCGGCTTGGGGTATCTGCCCCGGCTCATCTAGCGTCTCATGGAAGATGCTTATCTGGCGCACCCAGGACGGGGCCTCTTCAGCGCGGAACGCCAGCATATGGGCGCGCATCTGGTTGGGGAAACCTCGCCAGCAGCGCAGTATTACTTCTTCACCGGAGAGGAGATAAATGCCACCTATCTCAACTTGAACCAGGGACATCACCTCATCTAGGATGGCATTAAGCCGCTCCTCAAGACGGAGGGTCTGCAAAAGCCGTCTGGTGATGCGGGCTTTGGTGGCCAGCTCATCACGCTGCCGGTGCAGGAGCTCTTCCTGTTGCTTATGCTCGGTCAGGTCATGGGTTACCTGGACAAAGCCGGTCAGCTTTCCTGCCTGGTCTTGCAGCGGCGTGATGGTAACGCTAGCCCAGAACCTTGAGCCATCCTTACGCACCCGCCAGCCCTCAACCTCAACTATCCCCTTGGCAGCCGCTTCCCTCAGTTGCTGTTCAGGTAGGCCACTCTGAATATCTTGGCTGGTGTAAAAGCAGGAAAAATGTTTGCCCACAATCTCTTTGGCCTGATAACCCTGGATCAGCTGTGCCCCTGAATTCCAGCTAGTGACGTGCCCGGCAGAGTCTAGGCCAAAAATGGCATGGTCTTTAATGCTCTCCACCAGCAGACGCAGGTGCTCCTCACTCTCTGTGCTCATCTCACGCCCCCACCATATTAGTTATTTTAAAGCAAAAACGGGTTCATAAGCAAAAGCATTGATTGGCGCCAGGGCAGGGGCTTTCCTTAGTCAAGGCATTATGGCTGCTTAATCGCTTGACAGAAAACCAAATTGCCACTATGATTAGGGCATAGGAAAGCGAGGTAGTAACTATGTCAAGCAGTTCACCAGCCTATGACCCGGACCTGCTCCGGGGAAATACCGAATCTATGCTCCTTTTCCTGATCAACGAGCACCACTGTACCTATGGCTACCGCCTTATCAAGGAAATAGAAGAGCGCAGCCAAGGGTTCTTCCGCTTCAAGGAAGGAACGGTTTACCCTGCCCTGCGCAAGCTGGAGAATGATGGCCTGATCCAAGGAGAATGGCAGCGGTTGCCCAACGGGCAGGAAAGGCGCTACTATCGGATTACGGAGAAGGGGAAAGAGGTGCTGAAAGAGCGGATAGCCATGTGGCAGAACTTTACCAGCGCCATGAACCTCGTTTTCAAACCACTGATGGCGGGCGAGGGGGCCGATTAATGCTGCCCGAGGTGGTGAAATATCTAGACGAAGTCAGATCACACCTGCACCTGGATGCGCTCACCGAGAGGAGGGTCATCGGTGAGCTCTACACCTATTTCCAGGAGAAGGTGGCTGACCTACAGGAACAGGGGCTTTCTGAGGCCGAGGCAACAAAAGAGGCGATCAAATCTTTTGGACGGGCGAGGGTGGTGGCCAGATTGATGTATGAGGCGTATAGCAAAGGCAGCTGGATGGAAGCACTGATAGCTGCGCTGCCTCATCTTATCGTGGCTGGCCTCTTTGCCACCCATCTCTGGCGGCACCCTGCGCCGGCGTTGGGCATCTTCGCCATCCTCGTCGGGGTAACTCTGGGCGGGTGGTGGCATGGCAAGCCAAACTGGCTTTATTCCTGGATTGGCTATGCTTTGCTTCCTCTCCTCATCACCGGATTCATCACCTGGCAGATGTTCACGCAGGCAGCCTCCTCCCTTCTTCGGGGCCAAGGGACACCCGACACTATTTTGTCTTTCGCCTTACTTTTCGCCTTATACACCCTTTCCCTTGCCATTATCACCTCCACCACGGTGCGAGTGGTCAAAAGGGACTGGATTCTAGCTTCTCTCATGCTGGTTCCCCTGCCAATTCTTGGCATCTGGCTTTTCAACACCGAGCGGGTTGGCGGCTTATTCCAGGCCGGTGGGACGCTGCTGTACCAGTGGGACACCGCCATGGCTTCAGTGCTCATGGTGCTGGCCGTGGCCACCGCCAGCTTCATCCGCCTGCGGCAGCGAGTTCTGAAGGCTGGAGCCCTCCTCACCATCGGCATCCTCGCCGGGGCCATTGCCGCCGACAATATCTGGGGCAACCCGGGCTTCCTCGGCCTGTTGGTAACCTCTCTGCTTCTGCTCCTCTTTCTGCTCAGCCCAGCCCTGCTTGAGGCCAGCATCGGTCATGGTGAGGCAAGAACGGAGTCATGGTGGTCAGAGGAATGGCTGGAGCACCCCTCTATGATCGAATAGGCTGACACCACCTCCTGTGCCGCGCCCTCTCTCACTTTTAGTCTCTCTTTCCCTAAAATCGAGTAGTCCCTCTTGACAGTCTGTCCAACTAATGATAAGATTTACCTCGTCTGGCGATACATAGGCTGTCTATGCTATCGCCTGCCAACATAAGGGGGCTGCGGCAAATGGCGAGGGTGCTGGACAGAATTGAATCCCCGGCTGACTTAAGAGGTCTGAGCCAAGCGGAGCTTGAGGACCTTGCCGCTGAGATCCGGG
>MTNR01000064.1 GCA_002011495.1 Dehalococcoides sp. JdFR-56
GACGGGGACGTGGGAGGAGCGCAGCAGACGGTCGGCGACGCTTCCCAAGACCCAGCGGCTTATCCCAGAGCGCCCGTGGGTGGCCATGATGATCAGGTCAACTCCGTGTTTAGCCGCGTAATCAGCCAGGGTTTCCGCAGCCTTCCCGCTGAGAACCTCTGTTTTAATATTGACCCGGCCGTAGTCAAGGCGGCTTGCCAGCCGGTCAAGGTAGTCCCTGGCCACAGCCGTGCTTCTGGCATCGATCTCCTCTACCTGCTCCTCGGTGAATTCAGGGTCGCCGCGCACCGGCGTCAGGCTGAAGGGTTCCACTACGCGCACTAAAATAACGCTTTCCACGCCGAGCGCCTTGGCCAAGGTCTCCACATGAGGTAGCACGCATTCGGCAAGCTCAGAGCCATCCAGCGGAACCATAATCTTTTGATACATTGTCTTCCTCCTTTGGCTTTTTGGCCTTGCTGGCTATAAAGCAACGGACTACACGTTAACGCTTCCTTTGCCGATTTTCCCCAAATTATAAGGCGGCTGAAGAACCTCTTCTATGACTTTGGTCACATTCATAGGGGGTGGCAATAATGATAGTCCTGTATTGAGCTTGTGTCAAGGGTTTTGCCTTGACTGGGCTAGTGGCCCAGACTATAATATCCTCGCCGCTGCGGTGGCCACTTTAAGAGGGCTTGAGGATATTAGGATGGGCCTTGAGGAATACCGGCGCAAGCGGGAGTTTGGCAAAACCCCAGAGCCAGCTGGAGGGGAAAGGAGTGAGGGAAAGAGCCGCTTCGTGGTGCAGAGGCACCAGGCGAGCCATCTTCACTATGACTTCCGTCTGGAGATGGAAGGCGTGCTCAAGAGCTGGGCGGTGCCCAAGGGCATGCCGCTTGAGCCGGGCGTGAGGCGGCTGGCGGTTCAGGTGGAAGACCACCCTCTGGAGTACCTTGATTTCGCCGGCACCATTCCGGAGGGAGAATATGGGGCGGGAACGGTGGAGATCTGGGACCAGGGTGGCTTCACCCTGGAAAAGCACACGCCTGGGCAGCTGGAATTTACCCTTCATGGGGAGAGGCTGTCTGGCGGCTACGTCTTGATTCATACTGATGGCAGGAACTGGCTCCTTCTTAAGCGCCGGGGAGACCAAGGCAGGGGAGGTGAGGCTTGAAGATTCTGGGAATCATGGGGAGCCCGAGGATGAAGGGCAATACTGACCTGCTGCTGGATGAGGCGCTGCGGGGAGCCGAAAGCGCGGGGGCGGAAGTTGAGAAGATGGTGGTGGATAAGCTGAAGATAACCCCCTGCCGTGAGTACTATCAGTGCGTAAAAGACGGTAACTGCGTCATCAGGGATGATATGGACACCGTCTATGCCAAGCTTCTTGAGGCGGAAGGGATAATCGTCGCCTCGCCGATATTTTTCTATGGCCTCACCGCCCAGCTCAAGGCGCTCATTGACCGCTGTCAGGTCTTGTGGGCGAGGAAATACATCCTTCACCGCCTGCCAGAATCAACCAGAAAGGGCGCCTTTATTGCCGTTGGGGCCACCCAGGGTAAGCAACTCTTTGATGGGGCGATATTAACGGTGAGGTACTTCTTCAAGGCCTTCGGCGTTGAGTATGTAGACGAGCTTCTCGTCCGGGGCGTGGATAAGAGAGGGGAAATCAAAGAGCATCCCACGGCGCTGGAGGCAGCCTTTGAGCTGGGCAAGAGGCTAGTGCAGAGGCTCGCTTAAGCTTACTTTCCCTTTTTCTCCTTGGTGGCTGGTGCGTAGAACTCCCTCAGCTTGAGCGCCATTTCCTTCAGTTTTTCGGCCACCAAGTAGTTAAGGGTGCCTTCAGGGTAGGTGCCGTCCTCCCTTTTCTGGCCAGCCTCCAGGCCAGTGATGACCTCTATCCCCTCATCAATGGTGCTCACCGCGTAGATGTGGAACTTGCCCTCTCGGACTGCCTCCACCACCTCTGGCCGCAGCATCAGATTCTTTAGGTTGCGGCTGGGTATCATCACCCCTTGGTCGCCGCTGAGCCCCTTGGCCCGGCAGACCTGGAAGAACCCCTCTATCTTTTGATTTACGCCGCCCACGGGCTGGATTTCCCCTTTCTGGTTCACCGAGCCGGTGACGGCGATGTTCTGCTTTATGGGCACGCCTGAGAGGCTGGATAAAAGCGCGTAAAGTTCGGCAGAGGAGGCGCTGTCCCCCTCCACACCCTCATAGGACTGCTCAAAGCACAGGCTGGCGGATAGCGAGAGGGGGTGTTCCTGGGCGTATTTCCAGCCCAGATACCCGCTGAGGATGAGAACGCCCTTATCATGGATGCGGCCGCTGAGCTGAGACTCCCGCTCAATGTTGATCAGTCCATCCCGCCCCAGAAAAGTCTTGCAGGTGATGCGCGATGGCTTGCCGAAGGTCACATCCCCCAAGGTATAGACGCTGAGCCCGTTCACCTGGCCGACCACCTCCCCCTCGGTGTCTATCATGATGAGGCCGCGCTCGATCATCTCTCTTATCCGCTCGTCGGGCAGGTTGTGGCGGAAGCGCCTCTCCTCAATCGCTTTCTCCACGTGACGCGCCGATACCAGCGAGGCGCTCTCCTGGTGAGCCCAGTGCTCTGCTTCCTCCACCAGCTCCTTGATCCAGGCAAATCTGGAGGACAGCTTCTCCTGGTCACCCACGGTGCGGGAAGCATACTCCACTACCTTGGCCACGCCACTGCGGTCAAAGTGGTGCAGCTCACACTCCTCACAGTAGCCGGCGATGAAGGCGGCAAAGGCCTTTAAGTTCTCCGGGGTGTTGTCCAGCTGGAAGTCAAAGTCAGCTTTGACCCGGAAGATCTCCCAGAAGTCCTCATCATACATGGAGAGGAGTTGATAGAGCAGGCCATCACCGATGAGGATCACCTTGACGTTTACCGGCATGGGCTGTGGTTTCAGCCCTTGGGGGGAAATGAGGCCGAGCTGCTCAAAGGGGTCCTCAATGCGCACCTCTTTGGTCTTGATGGCCCGCTTTAAGGCTGGCCAGACGGCGGGGTTGGTCAGCACATCGTTGGCGCTGAGCAGCAAGTACCCCCCATTGGCCAAGTGCAGCGCCCCGGGCTTGAGCATGGTGTGGTCGCTGAGGTAGCCCCCGAGGAGGAACCGCCGCTCAATCTTGCCAAACAGGTTGACATAATTGGGATTGGGTTCGGTGACCACGGGCGGGCCCTTGGTGGTGCTGTTGTCCACAAAGACATTTACCTTGAAGGGGAGGAAGGGGTCACGTTCACCTATGGCCTGACTTACCGGTACGCCGAGAACCGGGTGGGATGGCTCCTCTTTCTCCTTGAATATGTCCAGGTGATTCAAGGTGAAGGACTTGAGGTCATTGAGGTACTGGGTTATCCTCTCCGAGTTCTGGTATTCCTTCATCAGGGCGTTGAAGAGCCGGGATATGGTGAAATCAGCCACGGCTTTGTCGGCATTGCGCAGCTTCTCCACCGTCTGGTTTTCCAGTTCCCGAATTTTCTCAAAAGTAGTCCGTATTTTTTTGAGCAAAACAGTCCGTTTTTTCTCCAGTTCCTTACGCACCGGTTTTTCCAGCGCCAGGTACTCGGCCTGGGACAGCGGCTTGCCTTCAAAAATGGGGATCAGGGCCGGCCCCACCGGCGTCATCTGGAGCTGAAAGCCCCGCCGCTGCGCCTCCTCGGCCATCTCCTCCAGGAATTTCTGCTGCTTGGTCTGGCTTTCCTCCACCGTCTTCTTCCGCTGGTTGGTGTACTCCTGGGTGGAGAAAGCCTTGGGCAGCTCTTCTTTAAGCCTCTGCAGGAGGTTATCTATCTGGTCTCGGAAGGGTTTGCCTTTCCCCTGGGGTAGGTTTATGATCTGCGGGCGGTCAGGGTCAGCGAAGTTGTAGAGATAGCACCAGTCCTCCAGAGGAGGTCCATTCTCCTCCACCTTCCTCCTTTCCACCAGCCTCTGGATGTAGGTCTTCACCACTGAGGTCTTGCCGGTTCCGGTGAGCCCGGCTACGTAGATATTGTAGCCCTCGCGGTTCATGGCCAGGCCAAATTCAATGGCCCGGATGGCTCTATCCTGGCCAACGAACTCCCGCAGCGGCGCTAGGTGCTTGGTGTGGTTGAAGTCAAAGATGGCCGGGTCACACTGCCAGCGCAATTTATCAGCCGGGACCTCGTATTTAGAGATGTCCATGGGTCTCTCCTCTCGGTGCGGGACTGGTTGGGGGCACTATCTTTTTCCTAAGTTATACCATTAGTCCTGGCGTGAATCAAGCTGGCTGGGGGGCTCTATTCCGGGCATAAAAGGGTGATAAAATACGGATTGACTTGTGAGATTTGAGTTGCTAGAATATGGTGAATTTGTCTCCAAACATGTGGCGGGAAGGGATTCCCGTCTCTTTCTTAATGATTAATGATAATGATTTATAATAAGGTTTCGCGATAGGGGTACTCCAATGCTAGTGGTGGCGTGTGTCAAGCAGGTGCCGGATACTACTCAGGTTGAGGTTGACCCGACTACCGGCACCCTGAAGCGGGAAGGCGTGCCCTTTATCATGAATCCCTTTGACATTCACGCCCTGGAGGAAAGCCTCAGGCTCAAGGATAGATATGGGCTTCGTGCCGTGGTGGTTTCCATGGGGCCTCCCAGCACCGAGGTCACCCTGAGGAAGGCGCTGGCGCTAGGGGCGGACGAGGCGGTGCTCTTGAGCGACCGTGCTTTTGGTGGCGCCGATACCTTGGCCACCAGCCTGGTTTTGGCCGAGGCCATCAGGCGGCTGGATGAGCGGGAGGAGGTGGCGGTGGTGGTTTGCGGCCGGCAGACCATTGATGGCGATACCGCCCAGGTAGGGCCGGGGATCGCCACCCGTCTGGGATACTCCCAACTTACCTTGGTTGACCGCATTGATGAGGTAGACTTGAGGGCAAGGAAGGTGAGGGCCAGGCGTAAGGTGGGCGGGTGGCATGAAACGGTGGAGGCGCCGCTGCCAGCGATGATCGCGGTGGTGCGGGAGATAAACCGGCCGCGCTATCCCACCGTGCCCAGGCGGCTGATGGCTGAGGAGGCTACCATCGCCCTCTGGAATAATGAGGTGATGAAGCTGGATGAAAACAAAATCGGGCTCAAGGGCTCGGCGACACAGGTGCGCCGCATCTTCTCCCCGGAAAGAGCCAAGGGTGAGATACTGGGCGATGGCTTGAGTAACCCCGAGGAAGCCGCCCATTTATTGATCGGTAAGCTGATAGAGAAGGATATCCTTTACCTGTAGCGTCTGGTCAGGTTGCTGTTTAAAAGATTATGACAGAGGAAAAGAGGGTAAAGAAACCCAGGGGTGTCGCCCGTCTCATTCCGGGTAAGTGCATCGCCTGCGGGGCGCGCTGCCAGAGCGCCTGTCCCAAAGATGCCATCGAGATGAATGAGAAGGGCGAGCCCATCATTCTGGTTGAGAAGTGTATCTCCTGCCGTAAGTGCCTCAAGGTTTGCCCGGCTGATGCTCTGGAGATTTACTTTACCCCGGAGGAGCGGAAGATCCTCGCCGAGATGGAGGCTCGGGCCAAAGCCGCCGCTGCTGAAGCTGAGAAGATGAGTGCCGAAGAGGCGGCGCTGCTGGCCAAGCTCAAGGAGTACCGGGGTGTTTGGGTATTTGTCGAGCAGATCGCCGGGGAGCCAGCGGAGGTTTCCTGGGAGCTACTGGGGGTGGGGGCTGACCTGGCCCGAACCTTGGGCGTTGAGCTCTGCTCGGTGGTGATCGGGGACAAGGTGGAGGGGCTCTGCTACGAGTCATTCGCCTACGGCGCCACCAAGTCTTATCTCATAGATGACCCGGTATTTCACTACTACCGCACCGAGCCTTACTACAAGGCCATCTGTTATCTGGTGGAGAAGTACAAGCCTGAGATTATGCTCATGGGAGCCACCGGCCTGGGGAGGGACCTGGCCGGTGCCGTGGCCACCAAGCTCCAGACTGGGCTCACCGCCGATTGCACCGGTCTAGCCATTGGTGAGAACCGCAACCTGCTGCAGACCCGCCCCGCCTTTGGTGGCAACATTATGGCCACCATCCTCACCGAGCGCACCCGCCCGCAGATGGCCACGGTCCGGCCGCACGTGATGCCCATGCCCAAGAAAGACCCATCCCGCCGTGGTGAGATTGTCCGCGAGTCCGTGCCCATCAGGGAAGATGATATCGCCGTCAAGGTGCTGGAGGTGATTGATGAGCGCAAGGCCGGGGAGGTGGACGTGGCGGCGGCGGAGGTCATCGTTTCTGGTGGGCGGGGCATGTGTGCCAAGGAGAATTTCAGCATTCTGCAGGAGCTGGCTGACGAGCTTGGCGGGGTGGTGGGCTGCTCGCGCGGGGCGGTGGAGGCTGGCTGGATGCCGGCGGAACGCCAGGTCGGTCAGACGGGAAAGACGGTCAGACCCAAGCTCTACATCGCCTGCGGTATCAGCGGGGCGATTCAGCATCTGGTCGGCATGCAGCAGTCAGATATCATCGTGGCCATCAACCGTGACCGGCACGCCCCCATTTTTGAGGTGGCCAATTACGGGATTGTGGGTGATGTCCTGGAGGTGGTTCCAGCTCTTACCAACCGCATCAGGGAATTGCGTGCCAAGGAGGGGACAGGTGGTCATCGGGGGTGATAAGGCAGGAGAGGTAAAACATGTCGTCTAATGCCATCATATTTGCCATCGTTTTTCTCGCCGCCATGGCGCTTTTTGCCTGGAGCAGCTTCCGGCGCTTTCGTCTGGTGGCTCTGGGTAGGCCGGAAGACCGCTTCAGTGACCTGCTAAAGCGCCTCGGGGGCATGCTGGTCTACGCCTTTGCTCAGCGGCGCGTGCTCAGCCGGCCTTTTGGCCTGAATCACTTTGTCCTTTTCTGGTGCTTTTTGATCCTATTCCTGGCCAATACCGAGTTCTTATTTGGCGGGCTCTTTCCAGACTACGTGAGCCTTTCCCGGCTGCCGGATGGGGCCTACCACACGTTGGCTTTCATTTTTGACGTGGTGTCCGCTCTGGCGCTCCTGGCGGTGGTGGTGGCGTTTATCCGCCGGGCTGCCTTTGCTTCCCCCCACATCGGCGGGCTGAGCCGTGATGCCGTCACCATCCTGTCGCTGGTGGCTATCTTGATGATTGCCTTCTTTGGTCTGCATGGTGGCAAGATTGCCCTGGGCAGCGAGCCCGCCGCCTATATGCCGGTGTCAGGCTTCGTGGCGGGGGCTTTCTTCTCAGGCGCCTCAGCGGGGAGCCTGGCCGGATATATCAACTTTTTCTGGTGGCTTCACGCCATCGTGCTGCTCGGTTTCCTCAATTACCTACCTTACAGCAAGCATATGCATATCCTCACCGCGGTACCCAACTGTTTCTTCCGCAATCTCTCCCGGGTCAAAATCCTGCCCCGGGAGGAGTTCAAAAAGGGCAATACCTTTGGCGTGGGGCAGGTGAATGAGTTTACCTGGAAGGGGCTGTTTGACTCCTATTCCTGCACCGAGTGTGGGCGCTGCTCGGACGCGTGCCCTGCCACCTTCACTGGAAAACCCCTAGACCCCAGGCTGGTCATCCACGATATCAAGATGAACCTGCTGAAAAATGGCCCCCTTATCGCCAGAAAGAAGACGCCAGTGCTACCCCTAATCGGCGACGATAAAGAGGGCAGTATCGCCGAGGAGGTCCTCTGGGAGTGCACCACCTGCGGCGCCTGCGTGGAAGTGTGTCCGGTGTTTATTGAGCATTTCCCCCGAATCATTGATATGCGCCGCTACCTGGTGGAGATGCATGCCAAGTTTCCTGAGGAGCTGCTCACCCTCTTTGATAACATGGAGCAGCGTAGCAATCCCTGGGGCATCGCCCCTGCCGAGCGGGTTAAGTGGGCCGTGGACATTGAGGTCAAGCCCTTTGAGGCAGATAAAACGGAGTATCTCTTTTTCGTCGGCTGTGCCGGGGCTTTTGATGCCCGCACCCGCCGCACCACGGTGGCTCTGGCCCAGATTCTGGAGGCGAGCGGTGTTTCCTGGGGCATTCTGGGCAGAGATGAGCTATGCTGTGGTGACAGCCTGCGCCGGCTGGGCAATGAATTCGTCTTTGATAACATGGCCAGGGAGAATATCAAGCTGTTTGCTGATAGGGGGATCAAGAAGGTCATCACCCAGTGTCCGCACTGCTACAGCACCCTGAAGAATGACTACCGCCAGTACGGCGCCGAGCTGGAGGTCATCCACCATTCCGAGTTGATAGCTCACTTGATTCAAGAGGGCAGGCTAAAACTGGATGGGGCTGGAGACCTGGGACGGGTGGTATTCCATGATTCCTGCTATCTGGGGCGTCATAATATGATTTATGAGGCCCCGCGTAAGGTCATCACCTCAGCTACCGGTCAAGAACCCACCGAGATGGCGCGCCATCATGCTAAGTCCTTCTGCTGTGGGGCTGGCGGTGGGCGCATGTGGATGGAGGAGCCGATTGGCAAGCACATCAACGTGGCCCGGGTTGAGGAGGCGCTGGAGAAGGACCCGGAGACCATCTGTGTCTGCTGCCCGTACTGCATGATCATGTTTGAGGACGGGCTGAAAGACAAGGGCGTTACCGAGAAGGTCAAGGTGCTGGATCTGGCCGAGGTCGCCGCCAGAGCTCTGAAGTAGATATCAGTCACTACCTTGAAGGTAGAGCTTTCGGGCCAGGGCTTTACCGCTTTCGGTGAGGAATACTCTCTCAATGATGTTGGCCAGTTTTTTCTGGTCCTGAATATCATACTCGTCCCGCAGATTTACCAGCCAGTCAGCATCGTAGAGGATTTTGAAGTTCTGGGTATTTATTTTCCCCGGGCTGTGATGGTGAGCGATGATTTCACAGATTTGCTCAATTTGCCCTGGTTCAACCCCCAAGTTGGCTAGGATTTGCCGGGCGATAGGTGGGCCCTCTTTCTCCTGATACTTGCCCAGCGTGCTGCCGTACTTCTTCTCTGCCTGGTGAATGCCGATGTCATGGAGGACAGCCGCCCCGATGACGATAGAGCGGTCTCCCTCCTCCCGTTCCAGCAATTCCTCAGCATATTCGGTTACCCTGCGGGCATGGTTGATCCTCTTTAAGTCTCCCTTGAAGTAGTCCTCCATGGCTCGCAGCAGCACGGCTTTGATGGCTTTCATTTTTGCTCCGCCTTCAAAAGAGGTAATGGGCCAGCATATCCAGTCGGCCGTGTTTGATGAGGTACATGCCGGAGAATCTCATCACCTGCCTTATCTTTTCCCGGTAGCCTGGGGCGTAGCAGTGGGTTTGGCACTTCTTGCACATCGGCTTGGGGTCATAGGGGCAGAGGAGCAGCTTGGCGATGCCGTGGCTGAGCAATTTCTCACAGTCCGGGCAAAGGGCTAATTCCTTATGGCTCAGGATGGGGTGCAATCTGGCGTCTCTCAGGGGGAAGGGGCTTTTGGCCTCCTCCCGGTGGTTTTCCCGGCAGAAGATGGAGATGAAGTTAGCTAGTACCTTTATGTCTTTCTTTTTCTTGCCATCCAGCCTATCGAATATCTTGGGCATTTGCTATCCCCGGTAAGTCTGCCTTAGCCACCTTTTTATGATTTTCGGTCGCCCTTAACGCCTATGGTGATCTCCTTGAGGGGGATATCCTTGCCGCTGGCCTGGATTGCCTGCCGGGCCATGTGCACCAGCCCAAAGCAGCAAGGCACTTCCATGTGCACCACGGTGAGGCTATTTGGCTCAGCGTGGCGCAGGATCTGGGTGAGCTTGCTTAAGTGAGCCTCAAAGTCATCCAGCTTGGGGCAGGCGATGACCAGAGCATGGTTCTGTAGGAAGTCCTGGTGAAAGCCGGGGTAGGCGAAGGGAACGCAGTCGGCGGCGAGCAGCAGGTCAGCGCCCTGAAGGAAAGGTGCCCCCGGCGGGACAAGGGTGAGCTGCACGGGCCAGTGAGCCAGCATGGACTGGACGGGGGCTTCGGCCGCGCTTGGGATTCTGGTGGAGCGTCCTTCAAACTGGGTGACGGTGGCTGAAGGGCAGCCGCAGGGGAGCTCGTCACTGGCTTGAGCCGGCTCTTTTGAGTGCAGGTGGTGTTCCACCGCCTCTTCATTGAACTCCTCGGCTTCGCGCTCCTCAATGGTGATGGCTCCCTGGGGACATTCTCCAAGGCAAGCGCCGAGGCCGTCACAATATTGCTCACTGATGAGCCTTGCCTTGCCGTCTATGATCTGGAGCGCACCTTCAGCGCAGGAAGGGACGCAGAGGCCGCAGCCATTGCATTTCTCCTCATCAATTTTGACAATCTTCCGTATCACCTTTGTGGTCATCCCGAATGCCTCCTTAATAATCTTTTAGAACTTGCTTTAAAGCTCGTCTGGGCTAGCTTTCCTCCCCGCCCCTGAGCTCCTTCCATCTTTCCTCTCCCAGACATTCGCGGGCGGAAGCGCACCAGTCAATGCAGGAGGGCATCTTCTCCCGGTAAACGTATGTCCCGCATTTGTGGCATTTCACCTTCAGTTCATCGGAGAAAATCTCCACTTCGGCATCACAGTTGGGGCACTTGTACAGTGATACCCGCAGCTTGCGCATGTCCTGGCCAGGACACTTGACCATGGCGGTCACCTCCTGTCTTGGGTTTTTTCATGCTCTGTAGCCCTATGATAGCAGCAGATTATAGTAGCTTACTATGATTTGAATCACATAAGGAAAAGGTAGCTAGAATTGGCCGTCGCTTTTGGGCGGGGAGCTAGGCTGGTCTTATATTTTTGGCGGGCCTTCGCTCAGCAGTCTCAGCTTGGTCTCGTCGAGGATGGTTATCTTGCCCCGGACGGAGCGAATGATTCCCCTCTCTCTTAACTGGCTGGTGAGCCGGATGGCGGTCTCGGTGGTGGTCCCGGCCATGTCCGCTATCTCCTGCCGGGTGAGGGGGATGGTGGGGCCGAGCTTTGCCTTAAGCATGAGCAGCGTTCGGGCCAGACGCTGCTCCACCCGCTCTCCGGCTAGGTCCTTGAGGCGGCTCTGGGCGTCTCTCAGCCGTCCACCCAGGATGTTGATGATGCTTAAGGCTACCTGAGGGTGGGTGGCGAGAAATGAGATAAAGTCCTGCCTCCTGATGCCCAGTATTTTAGCGTCGGTGGCTGCTTGGGCGGAGGCAGGGTAGGGTTTACCTTCAAAAACGGCCACCTCACCGAACATCTCCCCAGGGCCAAAGAAGGCGATGATGAACTCCTTGCCTGAACTGGAGTGCTTGAGCACTTTTATCCTTCCCTCAATGACCACGTAGAAATAGTCTGGGGCATCTCCCTCCCAGAAAATAAACTCCTCCGCCCGGAAGCTGCGCTCGCTGGCCAGTTTCGCCAGCTCATCGAGCTCATCAGCGCTCAGGCTGGAGAAGATGAGTGATTGTTTTAAGATACTGGCTCGGTCAGTCCCCGCCAAAGCTGCTGTCCTTCACTTATTCCGCCAAAGCGGGCGTTTGTTTCATTTTAGTATACCATACTGGAAAGCTGATATGGCTTTGGGGCTCTCACCCGTGTTAGGTTTACCCAAATTTAACAAGTTTTCTCCAAAATACCCCTAAAGCCGTTGACTTGGTGGCCGCAGGTGGTACAATTTTAATATAAGGTATTATAAAGGAGGTGCTGTGATGGGGGTGACGGGCAGAAGAGTTCGGATTTCTCGGTTGAGCAAGGTGGTCGGGGTTTCGATTGCTTTGGTTTTGGCGTTGGCACTGGCAATGCCAGCGGTGGCTGGTGAGGGCAAGGTCATCCCCAAAGGGGAACTGCGCACCGATATTCTGGTTCACTATGATAAGCCCGATAGCCCAGGCAAGGGCAAAGGGCCGCCTGGCGGGGATGATGAGGAGAAAGTGCTGGATTATTATGAACTTTTGGGGCCAAAGTGGTTTTCCCTGCCGGTAAACTACACTATTGACATAAGTTTCTCCCCGGTTGACCCACTGGCTGGCGCTGGCGAGATTGAAAGAGCCTTTGAAGCCTGGGATGCGGTTGTTGATGATGAGTTGTTTGCTCCTCCGGTGGTGAGTGATGAGGTGGTGGTGGACTTTTATGATGCGGAGAATACCGTATCCTGGCGCATCCTGAGTGGTTATCCCCAGGCCATCGCCGTGACTGCCCTTCGTTACTATGATAATGATGGCGATGGCGCCATGTCCCAGGGCGATGAGTTTTATGCCTTTGACGTGGTTCTCAACCTGATGCAGAGGTGGGCCATTGACCCTGATGGAGAGGGGCCCCTCAAGCCTGACGCCAAGGGGAAGTGGTTTGACGTGCGCAACATCGCCACCCATGAAGCGGGGCACGTGGTGGGCCTGGATGACCTCTATGACGATGTTTACTCTGAGCTGACCATGTATGGTTATGCCTCACCCAAGGAGACCAAGAAGATTTCTTTGGAAGCTGGGGACATAGCCGGGGCTCAAGCGCTTTACTAAAATAGCCTGGACTAGTTTGGGCTAAGAAGAAAAAGGAAGCGGGCTGGGTAAGTCCGCTTCCTTTTTTGTCGGTGCTTTTTAGCCAGTGAGTGCCTTTCTCCCCGCAATCTCCTGATTTAAATACCACTTCCGGACGGCGTCAACCACCTCATCGATGTCATCACAGACCCGAAGGAGATGAAGGTCTTCTTCCGAGATGTATCCTCTGGCCAGAGTGTAGTCCCTGAGCCACTGGAGAAAGCCACTCCAGTAATGGCTATCAAACAATATCACCGGGAAGGGTTTTATCTTGTGGGTCTGCATCAGGGTCAGCACCTCGGTCAGCTCATCAAGCGTCCCCAGGCCGCCGGGCATGATGATGAAGGCGGTGGCGTACTTGACCAGCAGCACCTTGCGCACGAAGAAATGCCTGAGGCTCAGGGATAAGGTGGCGTAAGTGTTGGGTGCCTGCTCCTCGGGGAGCTCAATGTTGACCCCCACTGATTTCACCCCGGCCTCAAGGGCGCCTTTGTTGGCCGCCTCCATCAGCCCCGGGCCGCCGCCAGTGATTATGGAGAAGCCCACCTCGCCCAGCCGCCGGGCGATCTCTTCCGTCTTTTGGTATAACTCCTCCCCCGGTTTAACCCGGGCAGAGCCGTAGATGCTGACGGCTGGCTCCACCCCAGAGAGCCGGTCAAAGCCTTCCACCAGCTCGCCGATGATGCGGAACATGCGCCAGGACTCTTCTTTGGCGAGCTCATTTATCTCATATTCCGGTCGCATTTTTTGCCTCCATAACTAGGTTAGCTTGAGCTTGAATCTATGCCGAAGGTTGACTTGAGAAAGCGGGTGATTTTTCTTCTGATGAGGGGATACCAGAGCCAGATGGTGCCGTGGGTGGCGGGAAGCCAGGTGATGGCTGGCTTGCCGCAGGCCTCCCAGAACTCTTGGGCGGCCTCCCTCGGTATGTATTCGTCCCAGGCTGCGTTGAGCATCAGCATGGGGCGCCCCCGCAGATAAGGGGCGAAGGTCATCGGGTCTGTGAGGAAGCTCTGTCTTGCCGGGGTCACTCGCTCAAAGCCCTTCTCCGCCACCTCGGCGAGATAGCGGGCGTACTGGCGCTGGATTTCACGGTATTCCGCCTCACTGCGCTGGTAGTACTTTTTCATCAACGGGTTTCGGCTCTGGCGGCTGATCTTTTCTGAATTCCCGGCGGCGGTGATGAAGACACCCGCCTTGATGCGCTCATCTATACCCATGGTTATCGCTGAAATAAAGCCGCCAAAGCTGATGCCGATGAGAGCTATCCTCTCCCCGTCTAGCTCGCCGCGGCCCGTTGCCCAGTCAAGCACTTGGCGTGTCTCAATTACGGAGAGCCGGTAGCCCTCAAACCACTCCTCCGCGGAGAGCTTGTGCAGGCGGTTCTGCATCGTTTGCGGCAGGCGGCTGGAGTGGAAGATGAGGTAGAGGATAAAGCAGGCGATTCCCTCCTTGGCCAGAGCCCGGGCGAGGCACCTGGCCGGGAGCAGGCTCGGGTCTCCCATGCCGTGAAGCACTATGGCCAGAGGGGCTTTGGCAGTGTTCCGTGGCTGGAAGTACTCACCGCGCACCGTGTTGGCTCTTGCATGGTGGGTGGGGTGGGCGGTGGGGAAATCAACTGCATAGTGCCACCACCTCTGGGTCGTCCCTTTTAGCGCTAGGTTGGCCTGAAGCTCACCGTTGGCATAATCATAAGGGTTCATGGCTCAAAATGCCGGGGAAAACCTTGCTCATTCTACCTTGCCTTGAGCCCCTCTTGCAAGCTGGGCTTCTGGCGCCGCTTTGGCGGTGAACTTTTCATAACTGGGGCAGAGCTCCCCTAGCACGCACTCGGGGCAGCGGGGGCGTTGGGCTCGGCACACCTTTCTCCCGTGCTCTATCATCAGGATGTGAAACCGGTAGATATCCTGGGGCGGCACCATGCCCTCAAGCAGCTGGTGGGCCTGCTCCACGGACATCTTTTCCCCGACCAGCCCCAGCCGCTTGGCCACCCGGAAAATATGGGTATCCACGGGTAGAGCAGGCCTTCCCAGGGAGAAGAGAAAGACGCAGTTGGCGGTTTTGGTGCCGACTCCCGGCAACTGCTTCAGCCACTCTCTCGCCTCAGGCAAGGGGAGCTGGCTCAGGAAGTCAAGCTCAAGTTTGCCCCGACGGCGCAGTATCTCCTGGAGGGTCTGTTTGATGCGCTTGGCCTTGATTTCCCCCAGCCCACCGGCCCGTATGCAGGCGGCAATCTCGCTTTCCTCGGCCGCCGCTACCTCCTCCAGACTGGAGAAGGAGGCAAGTAGAGAGGCAAAGGCCCGCCTGGAGTTGGTGTCTGAGGTATTCTGGGAAAGGATGGTCCGGATGAGCACGGAGAGCGGGCTATCAGCTGGCTGCCAGCGACGGGAGCCATACCTCTGGGTGAGCAGACTGAGGACCTGTTCCACGCTTCCTTCGCCCATATAACACCATTATATACGGAGATTGAGCGCAGGGGAAAGCTTGGGCTTGGCTTAAAAGACTTTCTAGCTTGGTTTGGTGCCGAGGGTGATGCTTATCTCGATTGGCTCGCCATCGCGCAGAATGGTGAGGGTGACATCCTCACCTGGGGTAAAGCGCTGCAATTGGCTCTTGAGCTCTTCCACGCTCCTCACCGGCTCACCCTCCAGGGCGATGATGACGTCGCCGCCCACCAACAGGTGGTGCTGGGGGAGCTTGAGGCCCACACCCCCAAAGCGCTAGCATAAGGGCGAGCCATATGGCGATAAGCCACCTACCTTGTTTCACCTTGGTCATCCCTTAGAGATAGAGGTAATCCAGGCAAGCATCCCGCAACCAAGCGAGCATCTCCCACCTTTAAGCGGCGGCCCTAGCCTATTTTGAGGAAGCGCTGTGGCTTACTCTTTGTCTTTGTGGGCTTGGGCGACGTGTTTTTGCCAGCACTTCTCATGAACGTAAACGGCGCATTTGGCACAGTAGTAAAGGTGGGCTCTGGCCTCCTTACCGCAAACTGGACAGTTCACCCCTTGGCCTCCTTAAATTTTTTAAACAAATCTCCAGCTCAGGCCGTTCCAGAAGCAAATGAGGTTGCCGCATCTGGAGCACACCACTCTGGGGCTGCTGTTTACCCTCTGCTCCTCTCCCCTCACCAGCTTCCGGCAATTGCGGCAGTAGATTTTCTTGGCACAGAGCTTCATGGCATTCCCCCTTTCCGTTTACCGAGGCTGTGCTTTTCCTCCTGTTCCGGGACCTTCTTAAAACTGGCCTCGTTATTGGGCTTTAGTACTCCGGTGGTGGAGGCGGGGCCGCCTTCTCCTTCTCCGGGATATCGGTGACTAAGGCCTCGGTGACCAGCGCCATAACCGCCGTGCTCACCGCGTTCTGCAGGGCGGTACGGGTGACTTTGAGCGGGTCAATTATTCCCCTCTCCTCCATATCGCAGTACTCTTCCTTGACCACATCGTAGCCGAAGCCGGGCTTGGAGGCCTTCACCTTGGCCAGAACTACCGAGCCATCCTGCCCAGCATTGGTGGCGAGCTGCCGCAGCGGCTCCTCAAGCGCCCGCCGGATAATATTAGCCCCGATGAGCTCATCGCCCTCAAGGGAGAGCTTGTCCAGGGCGGGCAGGGCGTTGATGAAGGCCACACCACCGCCAGGCAGGGTGCCCTCATCCGCCGCCGCTTTGGTTGCGGAGAGGGCGCCTTCAACGCGGCGCTTCTTCTCCTTCAGCTCAACTTCCGTTGGCGCCCCAACCTTGATGACGCCAACGCCACCGGCCAGCCTGGCCAGCCTCTCCTGGAGCTTCTCTCTATCATAGTCAGAGGTGGTCTCCTCAATCTGGGCTTTTATCTGCCTTACTCTGGCCTGGATCTGCTCCGGTGAGCCCTTGCCCTCAACGATGGTGGTGCTGTCCTTATCGGTCACCACGCGCCGGGCCCGGCCCAAGTCCTCCACCCTCACCGACTCAATGGTTCTCCCTTTCTCCTCGGAGATAACCTGGCCACCGGTGAGGATGGCGATGTCCTCCAGCATGGCCTTGCGCCGGTCGCCAAAGCCGGGCGCCTTGATGGCGAGACAGTTTAAGGTCCCTTTAAGCTTGTTTACCACTAGAGTTGCCAGGGCCTCCTTTTCAATATCCTCGCCGAAGACGACGATGTTCTTGCTCACCGGGCTCAGTTTTTCCAGGACAGGCAGGAGGTCAGAGACGGCGGAGAGCTTCTTATCGGTGATCAGAATATAGGGCTCCTCAATCACCGCCTCCATTTTCTCGGTGTCGGTGATGAAGTAAGGGCTGATATAACCTCGGTCAAACTTCATCCCCTCCACGTATTCGGTCTCAAATCTTATCCCTTTGCCTTCCTCTACGGTAACCACTCCGTCCTTGCCCACCCGGTCCATGACCTCCCCGATGATCTCGCCGATCTCAGGGTCATGAGCGGTGATGGTGGCGATCTCGGTCATCTGCTCCTTGGTGGTCACCGGCTTGGCCATCTTCTTCAGTTCCTCAACGATGCATTCCGTGGCCTTCTCCATGCCCCGCTTTAAGGCCATGGCATCAGCGCCAGCAGCGATGTTCTTGAAGCCCTCTCTGATCATGGCCTGGGCGAGAACGGTGGCCGTGGTGGTGCCATCACCGACGTCATCGCCGGTTTTCTTGGCAGCTTCCTTGATGAGTGATACCCCCATGTTGGCAAAAGGGTCTTCCAGCTCGATCTCCTTGGCCACGGTAACCCCGTCATGGGTGCTGGTGGGTGGGCCGAACTTCTTGTCCAGGATGACGTTGCGCCCCCTGGGACCGAGGGTAACTTTCACCGCGCTGGCCAGGGTATCAGCACCCTTTTTGAAGTATTCTCTGGCTTCTTCCTTGAAGATAAGCTGCTTGGCCATTTCTCTCCTCCTCTTCTCGCGATTAGACCTGTGGCGCTAGGTTTTCTTCGCCATGATATCGCTCTCGCGCAGAATCAGCAGTTTCTCATCATCAACCTCCACCTCAGTTCCGGCGTATTTGGCGTAGATAACTCGGTCGCCGACCTTGATTTCCATGGCCAGCCTCTTGCCATCATCGGCCAGTTTCCCCGGCCCCACGGCGATGACCTCACCTTCCTGGGGCTTTTCCTTCGCCGTATCGGGGAGGATGATGCCTCCCTTGCTCACCTCCTCTGGCTCGATGGGCTTGACCACGACTCGGTCAGCGAGCGGCTGGAGCTGTGTCATGGTTTCGGTTTTGCTTGCCATATCGCCCTCCTTTTCCCTTTGGCTAATTTAATTCTGGCTGGTGGCGTATTAGAATCACGCAAGACGAACGTTAGAATTGCGTTAGAACCATGAAAAATGGGTGCTAGCGCGGCTCGTCTTTTGCCTTTCTCCTCAGTTTTTCAAATTGCCGCAGCAGTTCTTTCTCCTTGCGGCTCAAATTTGTCGGCGTAACCACTTTCACCATGACGTACTCATCCCCCCGGCCATGGCCGCTAGCGCGGGGCATGCCCTCCCCCTCGATTCTGAACATGGTGCCGGTCTGCGTCCCCGGGGGTATCTCCAGCTTGAGGCGGCGGCGCAGCCCGGGCACCTCCACCTCACCCCCGAGGGCGGCTGTGGTGAAGGCGATCTCCTTTTCCAGATAAAGGTCGTCACCGTGCCTTTTAAAGATGGGGTGCTTGGCCACGTGCAGGACAACGTAGAGGTCACCGGGGATATCTTCACCGCTCTCGCCCTCCCCCTCAACCACAATGCGGTAGCCGCTATCAGCCCCGGGGGGTATGCTCACGCTTATCTCTTTTGTCCTCTCGATAACTCCCTTGCCTTGGCACTCCCGGCACGGGCTTTTCACCACCTTCCCCTTGCCCTGACACCGGCCGCAGATGGATATCTGCCGAAATAGGCTGAATCCAGACCTCTGCTCTCTGATGAGCTGCCCAGCGCCGCCGCAGCTTGGGCATGGGATGAGGCCGTCAGGCTCAGCTCCGACGCCAGCGCAGGCAGGGCATGGCTCCACCTTGGGTAGCGTTATCTTCTTTTCCACGCCCAGGGCCACCTCCTCCAGGGTCACCGTCAGGTCGTATCTGAGGTCGGCGCCCTTTCTCAGGCTCCTTCTTGAGGTGGTTCTGCCGAAGATGGTGTCAAAGAAACTGTCACCAAAGCCGAAGAGGTCACTTAAGCCAAACTCTTGGAATAGGCTGGAGAAATCAACGCCGCGGAAGATGTCCTCCTGGGTGTATCCCTCAAGTCCAGCGTGACCGTAGGCATCATACAGTCTGCGCTTGTGGGCATCGCTCAAGACGGCGTAGGCTTCATTTATCTCCTTCATCCGCTCCACCGCCTGAGCATCCCCCGGGTTTCTGTCGGGGTGATACTTCATGGCGAGGTTGCGGTACGCCTTCTTGATGGTGGCCTCATCGGCGTTGCGGTCAATGCCGAGAACTTCATAGTAGTCCCTTTTCACTGAGCCCCTCACTGAAGCCATGCCTTGCTCCGTGCCCCTATCCTATCTTCCTCTCGCAATCACGGCAGGCGATAAGCACCGGGAAAAAGCGGGTTATCCGCCGCATCTCGCTGAGTGGCTTGTTCTGACCACAGTATTTGCACCTGAAAGTGATTTCCTTGGTTTCCTTGGCCTCTAATGGCTCTTTCTTTGATGTCTCGGTGGTCATAACATCATCACCTCTTCGGACTATTCACTTTCTGGTTTCTTGTCTTTGCTGGTGCTGCCCTCGTCCGAGGGGCGGTTATGGTTTTTTCTGCTATCGGTGACGTAAAACCCGGGCCCTTTGAAGATTATGGGCACCGGCGAGAAAAGGCGGCGGGCCTGGCCCCCACATTGAGGGCAGAGCCCAGTCCCATCCTCGCCGAAGCGCCTTCGGAGCTCAAACCTCAGGGAACATTTTTGGCATTCATATTCGTAGATAGGCATGGGAAACCTCCTAGATTCTATTATTAATTCTCCATCATCACGGCTTCAAGCTAGTGTAGTGCCTCTTACCATTTATAAGCGCTCATTTTCAGCCCCTTTCTCCCCTTTGGCGATGCGGACTTCTAATTCGGCCATTTTCTCACCACGGATACCCTGACCCCTCCTCTGGCCAGTACCGATACTCTGGTGCTTCCCCGAGCCCTCTGGAAGAACAGGTCCACGGCGCTACCGCCCAGGCGGAGCCCCCTTATCTCCACCTCCTCCAGCCAGTAGGGGAGGTGAGGGTGGACAATCTTAAGCTCATTCTTTGGGGCATCGGGCATAAGCCCTAACATAGCCTGCAGGAGCAGGGGCAGCGACCCGGCCGCCCAGGCCTGGGGCCGGCAGGCGACGGGGTAGCGCACCGGCAGGCCGTGGGCCGTGCGCGGCACACCCGAGAAAAGCTCGGGCAGGCGGTAGTAGTCAAAGGCGCGGCAGCAATCATAAAGGGCGGTGGCCAGCTCGTTTAATTCATCCTCAAATCCGTACTTCTTTAGCCCCATGCCGATAAGTGAATTATCATGAGGCCAGACGCTGCCCACGTGGTAGCCGAGAGGGTTGTAGCGGGCGGCCTCGCTGCTCAAGGTCCTTATGCCCCAGCCGGAGAACATATCGTTGGAGAAGAGCCGCTCCACCACCTTGGACACCTTGTCCCTGTCCACTATGCCCGTCCACAGGCACTGGCCGGGGTTTGAGCTTATGCTGGCCACCGGCGCTTTGTCAGCGTCCAGCGCCAGGGCGTAAAATTCCTCATCATCCAGCCAGAAATCGCGGTTGAACCTGGCTTTGAGGGCGGCCGCCTCACGCCGCAGCCGGCGCGCTAGCTTTTCCTTGCCCAGCTGGGAGAAAAGCTGCGCCATCCCCCTCTTCGCCGCATACACGTAGCCCTGCACCTCCACCAGGGCCACCGGTGGCTTGACCAGGGTGCCATCGGCGTTGATAATGCCCTCCCGGGAATCCTTCCAGCCCTGATTGAGCAGCCCCTTTGGCGAGCGCTTGCGGTACTCCACGTAGCCGCACTTGTCCACGTCTCCGTAACTATCGATCCACTCCAGCGCCGCCATGATATTGGGCTCAAGCTCCCGGGCGAAGTCCAGGTCTCCGCTCCAGTTGATGTATTCGGCGGCCAGGACCAGAAACAGCGGGGTGGCGTCAACCGTGCCGTAATAGGGAGTTGGTACCTCGCCCAGCGCCGCCAGTTCACCTGACCTCAGCTCGTGGAGTATCTTGCCCGGCTCCTCCTCACGCCATTCATCCGCCTCCTTGCCCTGCCACTTGGCCATGAAGCGGAGGGTGTCCTTGGCTAGCTCCGGGTTTAAGGCGAGCATCTGGAGAGAGGTGATGATGGCATCACGGCCGAAGGGGCAATTGAACCAAGGCGTGCCCGCGGCCACAAAGCGCCCCGCGTCACTATCGGTCATGAGCAGCCTGATATCGTTTAAGGAGCGCTCGATCATGGCGTTGAAGAACTCGTTGCTGGTGAAGACCTGGGTGCAGGAGCGCAGCCAGTCCTGATAGGAGGTGGTCAGCTTTTTGAA
>MTNR01000092.1 GCA_002011495.1 Dehalococcoides sp. JdFR-56
CCACCATCGCCGCCGGGGAGGCTCACAACCTGGCGCTCAAGCTAGATGGCACCGTCTGGGCATGGGGATGGAATAACTACGGACAGCTGGGCAATGGCTCCTTCTCCAGCCGAAGTACTCCAGCGCCGGTGAGCGGCCTCAGCAACGTGAGCGCCATCGGTGCCGGCGATAGCCATAGCCTGGCCATCCAGCGCACTTCTAACCAGCTCCCCCTAGCCCAGGATGATGCCTACTCCACCGATGAGGATGTAACTCTAGCGGTGGTTGCCCCAGGCGTGCTGGGCAATGACTCCGACCCTGACGGCGACTCCCTCACCGCCATCCTGCTGAGCAGCCCAGCAAANGGCTCCATCTCCCTCAACCCTGACGGCTCCTTCACCTACACCCCAAACACCAACTTCAACGGAACCGACTCCTTCACCTATCAGGCCAATGACGGCAACGNTGGCTCTGATATGGCCACCGTCACCATTACCATCAGCCCGGTCAATGACCCGCCGGTGGCCCATGCCGGCCCTTACCAGACGGTTGAGCAGACCTCCTATGCCGGCGCAGAGGTTACGCTTGATGGCTCAGGCTCCTACGATCCTGATGGTGATCCCCTAACCTACACCTGGACTTGGGATGGCAACACAGCATCGGGGGTGACTCCAACCGTATTGCTCCCGCTGGGAGAAACGACAATAACGCTTACCGTGCACGATGGCAAACTATCGGATACCTCTGAGGTAGTCATCACCGTGGTAGATACCACCACCCCGCCAGAGGTTACCGCAGATTTTACTCCTATTCATGTTGAAGAGGACGAGGGAACCTTCAGGGTGGAGTTCAGCGCCACCGACATCTGTGACCCAGACCCGACGGTTGTCGCCATTATCGCAGTGCCGGTCCCAGCCGATTTGACCGATTGGGAGACCGAACTGAAGACGAAAAAGGAGTTCAAGCTGGAAATCAACTTTGAGGAAGAGAAGATAGAGATAAAGGGGCCAGATCCGGAAGAGACTTGGAACCAGATACAAGAGCTTGGTGGGATAGTGGTGACGGATGGACAGATAGTCAAGATAGAGCTTGGGGAGGATGAAGAGGAGTACGAATACAAGTATAAGGACGATGTATTAAAGGTGGAGGCACCGGAGGTAAGGCTAATCGTCACCGCAATAGATGGCTCTGGCAATGTTGGCACCACTACAGTAAGCCCGACCTTCGCCCCTGAGGAAGAGGACTAGTAGGACGAAACCTAAATATCTCCCCGCAAGAGGTAATAACAACTGCCTGTTTCCTGAGGTTCGCCCGGGGTAGGCTTCAGCCGTCCCTGAAACCGATATGGATAAGGCGCTCCGAAGGCTTATATCGTCTAGTCCAGAAGCCAGAGTCAAAAGCTGGGCAGTTGCCCAGGAAGGGCAAAGAAGAAACCTCACCACTTGGGGAAAGGGAAAGCTAACCACGCTACCACCCCTCAGTTACAGAGTCAGTAACTGCTCCCGCCCACTCCCCAATGCCTATCCGCCAGGGTCAGTCCCCCTTCTCTCCTCAGTTCACCGAGCAAGAAGGCTCTGAAGAGTCCTCTGGCCAAGGGGTCTTCCCAGAGTACATCAGCCTCTGGCCTTTTCTTCAGGGCGCTCACGCGGTAGATGTGACACGTGCTGGGCACCACCTCTGTCCCCGGCAGCGGCCGGGCGTCCTTCCAAGGCTCCATCATTTTGATGGAGATGAGCTTGTCTTGAAGGACCCCTCCTCTGTCAGCTCCTCCCAAACGAACTCTGCCAGCCCAAGCCGGCGCCGATGCCCGAAATACTTGACGAAACTCTGTAGGTAGGAGCCTTCAGCCGCCTCTCCTTTGGACGGAGGAGGTCACACCGGCCTATTTTGCCTAGGCAGGTAGCCGCTAAGCTTTGCTGGAGCAGAGACAGGGCTCGAACCCGCGACAACCTGCTTGGAAGATTTTCTGGAGACAAACTACCGATCGCTTGCTAGGCCAACCGCTTGCCTCCTTTCGGGAATGGATTATATCCACCTTACTTTCCGCCGTTAAGCCCCCGTTTCTATCCCGGCTGCGCCGCTGTCCAAGTGCCATCAGCATTGTTAAATGTTCGCAAGACCAGGCTAGTTGCAGAGCCTCGTCTTGAGCTCTACTAAAGACATCTCCATTTTTTCCCACGTGCCAAGAGCCGAACTCCCGAACTGTCACCTGCTGCCCCAATTTTGAAGTCAAAGGTACTTTGAAAGATATAGTTCAGCTTCAAACCGAACACCCGAACCCCCACCCGTGCTGACCCTCAAGCTGTCACATGGGTAACCCCTAGAGAGCTATCAGAATTGGCCCGGAAGAAGGTCGCTAGCTATGACTTGCTATCGCGTTCGGAGCCGGAAATAGGAAGTAGGCTAGCCAGTTCCATCACCTGTAGGAATGCCTGCCGCCTGGGGGGCAGGCTGGCTGACCAAGGCACCGTCCCCTAGACCAGTCCTTACAGCATATTCAAATCTGAAGGCCAGCAGCTTCGCTAAAGAACCACTCAGAAGCTATGACATCCCCCAAAAGTCAAACATTGGCAGGCAATATACCTACCGTCGTCCAGAGCCTCACACTTTATTTACCAACACTCCCCGCAATAGCTAAATCACCTTCTCAGTCCCGGACAAGGATCCTAGGAACGGTGAAGTTGCACATTCGGATGAATTGTTTAGAGAGTTACATCTAAACTCACAGTATCTGGGCTATTAACTGGCAGCCCACCAGACTTTGCTTACTCGGTGGTCAGACGCTTGGACTAGAAATATCTCATCTATATTTGACATGTAGCTGTGGTCTTTGCTAGCTAGGGTTCGCTTGACACTGTTTGGATCCCACGGGAGATGACAATCTAGCAGCAGAATAGTCTTCTTGGCGCCTTTTACTCTGGCTAAACCCAGTTGCTCATTCGCCTTTAGTATCCCCTCCTTCGCCGGGTCGAACAATGCATTGGTTGCCTCCTCCAATGCTCCAGAAACATTAAATATATCTACTGGCGACATGCCAGGCTCTATAGACAATCCTCTGTCCGAAATCTTAAATAATTCAATTTCATGTGGGATTTTTACTAAGTGTGGTTGTGGCCTCATTTCAACATCCAGTCTGGATAGCCAAATTGGAAACTTGGCCAAAATTTCCGCCCCCAGCTTCACCGAACTTCCCTTATTCATATTCTTAGCCTTTGTCAGGACAATGCGCGGCAATATCTTCTTGAGCTTCCTATTCTCGTTTCTATTCAACCATAGGGAGGGAGTTCCGACTACCAAATATTCCCCCTGTAACAAGCCTGACAACTGCCTGGTCACTGCTGCGAACATTTTGGTCCAATGAACAAGTTCGACTTTCGCCTTAGGTCGAATTAAACTTTTTACCTCTAACGCGCACCATTCTCTCTCGTCACGCGGAGTAGCGATGAAATCCCACCTGAGGCTGTCCGCTAGTTCAGGGAAAACATGCTCAGTTCGCTCAACGGAGTAGACTGTTCCAGAAATACGGGTATACCAATCAAAGAAACATCTTATACAGGCATTCTCCGCTCGATCTTTTTTAGATTGACCAGTGTCACGCTTTTTCAACAACGGCCTCCGCTTATCGGCGCCGTGATTCACCATTTCGACGAGCATTCATTATAGCACTTGGATTGCACTTTGTGATCCTTCGTTCAACACTTGAGCTACCCACGGGTTCCTCGCTATTCTGCGGATTTGACAAAAACAGATCAGCTATTCATAGTACTCATTGCTTGGTGGTGCCAATGTTGCTGACGACGCACAGCAGAGTAAGAAGGTGCAAATGGCTAATGCTCTAATGGTCATCGTACCCTATTGGTATGAGGGTACTTGGGTCTTTGATGATGAATCCGTTGGATTGAGGGGAACCATTTGTGGCAGGTGTTCCGGAGACGATTGATAACCGAGTCAAGGCAATACCGAAGCCAGAAATGTATTCAGGCTAATATTCGCTTCACGGACATTTCCCAGCTATCAGAAACCAATTGGTATAAAAGTGATGAACTTTTCAGACGTCCGGCCAAGTGAGATTATTGGGGCTCATAAAGAACGAATCCAGTTCAAAGGCCAAGTTCCAAGCCGAGGAGCTACTTGAAAATCAAATGTCACGGAAAGACCCAGCCTAGCGAAAACACTGACCAATCTGGAAGGCCAGTGCCCGGGCAAGGCCGGATCACCTTTGACGCTAAACTAGCCACACCTTACGACGTCCAGCTGCCGGTTTCGTCACATCAAGCTCCCGGTGCGTAAGGCGTCGCGCAGTTGATTGCCATCGGCCGGTGAACGGTGTGCAAAAAACCTTTCGCCATCACTTGGCACATCTGCACAAATGACTACTTAGCTGATATAATATCATTAGTGTGAGGTAGTAGGTAAGCCCTCACATAGTACCCACCGGGAGGAACGGCAGTTGGCTGAACTTAAGCATAAGATAACGGAGCTTCGTAGAAGGATGCGGTGGTCGCAAGAAGACCTGGCACGTCAGATAGGCGTCAGTCTTTCCACAGTCCAACGCTGGGAGAGACAAGGAGCTAAACCAACCAAACTTGCTCGGCGGGAGTTGGAAAAAGCGTTCCGCCAGGCGGGAATTGATGAGGTCGACAGCTAATACGCTTGAGCTCGATGCAGGAGCGTTTCAAGTCGTTTTGCCTGTTCGGGATGTGGATCATCATACCCTAGCTTAGGAAAGCGTAGGTCTGGCTTGCTTAGCGCGATGGTTCTTCAGTCGAAGCCCTCCCTCTCACACTAAAGCTGCCAGATAAGCCATTAATGAATGCTGTGTAGGTGCCAGCTTTATCTCGGGTTACACTAAACCTAACATCCTGACTACCGTGAGCGCTTAGCTCTGCCTGCTTCTCTGCTTCCTTTGTGCCATTAATGTAAAGGACAAGACTATAAATACCCCAGGTATTGTGTGTATTAGTCACTGTCACTCTGATGGAAACCGTCTCGTTCGGCTGAACCTCTGTCGGATAAATACGTAGATTCGTCACTAAGAACCCACTCTTCGAGGCTTGTGGCTCGGCAAATCCGCCGGGACCTCGAATTTTTGCCGGGCTTCTGGTGGAAACGTCTACAAGGTAGAATAGGACGAATAGGGTGACTACAAGCAAGAAGCCAATTGCTACCTTACGTTTCTCCATCTTCCCAACACTCTACGGTTCTTTGCATGCCTCTACCACTCTAGAATAGCCATTTTTCTTAAGTCAGCTTCCGTCTTTGGCGTTCCCACTCCACCACCCGGAACACCATGTACCTTCCACACCAAGCGTACTGCCCGTTGCAGTACGTCTCCTTATCAGCCTCAGTCACCTTCGGCGACCAAGGCGGCCTATCAATGAAGACATATGGACATGTCGCCAGCAATTGACACTCACGCATTGTCGCTTCCTTTCCACACGGGTGTCCATTATTGATCATCCGCGTCTCTACTCCGCTTTTGTGCTTTTTGTCTTTCATCCCCGGTCTGCCAGCCTTGCGAATGTAAACAAATAGTAGTCGATTCTGTCCCCATTTGTCAACAGTCGAGCCGCGTTCTGTTTGACAGACACCTCGGGTTTACTATATATTGTGCCGTAAGAACATATGTGTTAGACTTATCAGGAAAGTGTTTAGGGTCAGCGCAAATGTCAAGACGGTCCTTAGCTAATGTTACGCGTTTGCCACGGAGGACTGAGAGCAGCAATGAGGCCGAAGGCAGAGAGGCTTCTTGAGAGGCGCAAAGGAACGGATGGTTCGTAAATTGAGTAAGAGGGACCACAGAGATCCAACGAAAATAATGGTGGCAATGCCCGCCTACAATGAGGAAAAATATGTCGGTAGCTTAGTTTTGCTAGCACGGCAACATGCTGACGACGTTCTCGTTGTCGACGATGGAAGCACAGATCGCACCTCAGAAGTCGCCAGACTTGCAGGCGCCGTAGTGGTAGAGCACGGGGGAAACAAGGGGTACGGGGCGGCCGTGCAGACCATTTTTTCGGAAGCGAAGCGGCGGGCTCCTGACATTCTTGTGCTCCTTGATGCTGACGCTCAACATGACCCCGGAGAGATAGTTGTGCTGGCCAAGGCTATAATGGAGGGCTATGATGTTGTTATTGGTTCGAGGCGACTGCCAAAGACTGGCATTCCTGCGTATCGCAAGGTCGGACAAAGAATCCTATCCTACTTAACCCGTGTTCTCTCAGGAAGCAAAATCGCAGACACTGAGTCCGGGTATAGAGCTTTCTCAAGGAGGGCGATAGACTTACTCGAGCCTCGGGAGAGGGGTATGGCAGTCTCTGCTGAAACTGTTTCTCAAGCGAGCCAAAAGGGTCTAAGAATTACAGAGGTACCTGTTTCCATAATCTACACCAAGAATGGCTCCACTTTGAACCCGATAGAGCATGGTCTTGGGCTTCTCAATAGGATACTGGTCATGATTTCTGAGAGAAGACCACTTTTGTTTTTTGGAGTGGCTGGCGCGATATCGATTGTCCTTGGAGTAACTGCCGGCGTCATGGTGCTGAGGATCCTGTTTGCTTCCCATGTCCTACATACAGGCACGGCTTTAGTATCTATTATGCTTATTACCGTCGGTGTACTTTGCATCTTTACCGGTATCATACTGAACGTATTGGTAAAGCGCATAGAGGACTCCTTGCGGCCCCGTATACGTGCTGAGGAATGAATTTCCTGAACTTTGCCATGCCTAACGCAAATTGTCAAAGAATAATAAGAGGGTACCAACCGAAGGAACCGGCTAGTCCTTTTGAGCAGGGGTTCTACGTGTTATGGTCCCTCCTATGCGCCTCGAAAATCTTACTGACGCGGCTCAAATTCAGACGCCATAGGCGGTGAGTCACTCAGGTCTAAGAGGCTGCGGCACAAGAATGTGTCGCGCTTAGCACTAAACCCTGATGCTTGTAGTGAGACATACAGGCCTCGCGCTTGGCCTAGCGGGACTGTTGGCCAGACCTGCAAGGAAAAGATATGTCAGGACTCGCTTAGATTGCGAGGAATCAATGTGCGGCACGCCCATTGAAAGATAATCGTTCGCCGCCCGGCTCGCTCGGTCATAGGATGCAGCCGTTCCGCACCCTAGCAAAGTACGCAGGCACAAGAGTGCTCCTCGTAAGATACTTGGCCAGCACTCATCTTAAGGAAGCTGCATAGCAGGTCGCGACGAACCGCAGGGACCCACATCGCCTCCACCGCTAATGGCGAGATGGCGCCAAGGGCCAGCGATTGAGAAACAAAGTGGTGCGCGCTGGTCGGTGAAGCTGTCCGCCGCCCTGTTGCCGAAGGGAAAGGTAGCCGCAGCGAAAAGACTTCGACCACTTGGAACATAGACGGTCGTAGCCTCCCAAGCAACGGCAGTACCCCAGCTACAGCTGTAATGCACTGCCACGATGCGCCCGCTTTTTCCCGGTGGTATGCTTATTTAGCTGCACGGCGGGCGAATTACGGCTCTGCGATGACACGCAGTTATTTGCTTGAACTCTTGCAGGATTCTTATTCCGGTCCTTTTCCCCGCAGATACTCCCATCGTACTGCTTCAATGCATTTCCGTAAATTCGCTCCCTCCTGTTGTCTCCTTTCAGCAACAATTTTTCTGAGGCAACAATGTCATTTTCGTAGCAACATTAGCAAGTCAGCCCATAGTAGTCAGGCGAGGATGCGTTTATCACCTACGGCGCACAATACTTCTCGATTGGCTCCTTGTGCAGCTCTCGCTGAGTTGACGGTCAGCGGTCAGGAATGCTATAATGCCCGTCAATCAGTAGGGACGGGATTTTGGGCACGCAAACCGAATGCTGTACCCAAGTATCAGGCAAAGCAAACTCTGAATCTAGTGGCAGTGTGTAGGTAACGTGCGAGGAAAGTTTGAAATACAACGCAGTACACCTATGAAGGCACTTGTCCTGTCCGGAGGCAAAGGTACACGTCTGAAACCATTGACCAACACGCTCACCAAGCAGCTCGTTCCGGTGGCGAATAAGCCAATCCTGTTTTATGCTCTTGACCAAGTAGCCGAGGCTGGAATCACTGATGTCGGCATCATTATCTCCCCCGAGACTGGCCAGTCTGTCAAGGAAGCTGTCGGCGACGGCTCAAGATGGGGTTGCTCAGTAACCTATATCCTTCAGCCCGAGCCCCTGGGATTGGCACACGCCGTGAAAATTGCCAGAGACTTTCTGGGGGACTCTCCCTTTGTCATGCACCTTGGGGACACGCTGGTTGAAGTGAGCCTTTCACAGCTGATCGGGCGCTTTCATGAAACCGGATCGGATGCTCTCATCGTCCTGAAGGAAGTTTCTGACCCGAATATTCTACGCAAAGTAGGCGTGGTGCAGTTGAACAGGGCAGGTGAGGTGGTTTCCCTAGAAGAAAAGCCACAGGAGCCCAAGGGCAGGCATGCCCTCGTAGGGATATACATCTTCACCCCCGCGAGTCACGAGGCTATTACTCGCATCAAGCCATCCTGGCGCGGCGAGCTCGAGATCACAGAGGCCATTCAGGAACTCTTGAACATGGGCAGAAAGGTGAACGGTTACTTCTTGGATGGCTGGTGGCTCGATGCTGGGAAAAAAGATGACCTTCTTACTGCGAACCGCGTTGTCTTGGACCGCTTTCTGAAGCCAAGTATCAGAGGGGAGATTGATGACAAAAGCAAGGTCTCAGGCAAGGTGGAGGTGAGAGAAAGGGCCCTGATTAGAAATAGCGTTCTGCAGGGGCCAGTCTCAATTGCGGAAGACTGCGTCATAATAGACTCGCATATCGGGCCTTCTACCAGCATCGGGAGGGGTACACATATTGAGTGTTCTTTCGTTCAACACTCGGTGATTCTGGAAAATTGCTCCATAATCCAGGTTGAGCGTATCACCGATAGTCTGATCGGCAGTGAGGTTACCCTGAGACGTGATGCGCATAAATCCGGCAACTTACGTTTTTTCGTTGGTGACAACGCCAAGATAGAACTCTAGCGAGAGGTGGACACATGAGGGTCTTGGTTACCGGCGGGGCTGGCTTCGTGGGCAGCAATTTTATCCACTACGCGTTAGCCAAACACCCAGATTGGGAAATCACTAATCTGGACAAGCTCACCTATGCGGGTAACATTGAGAGCCTGAGAGACCTGAAGGAAGAGCCGCGCTATAGGTTTGTCAAGGGGGACATCGCTGATGCCCAGCTGGTGGACGCTGTCGTGGCGGAAGATATTGAATTGATAATTAACTTCGCCGCTGAGACCCATGTGGACCGGAGCTACATTGAACCTGCCCGCTTCGTGGAGACCAATGTCAGGGGAGGCTTCGCCCTGCTGGAGGCGGCGAGGAAGCACGGGGTGGAGAGGTTTGTCCAGATTTCCACTCCGGAAGTTTATGGTGGCTCCGCACCTACCAAAAGGCCTTTCATTGAGGACGACGCCTTCCGGCCCAACAATCCCTATGCAGCCAGCAAAGCATGCACTGACCTGCTTTGTCGCGCCTATTTCATGAGTTATGGCTTGCCGGTGGTGTCCACGCGCTTTGCCAATGCCTATGGCCCTTACCAGTATCCAGAGAAGCTTCTGCCCCTCACGATAACTAATGCGTTGAGAGATAAACCTATCCCCCTCTACGGGGATGGACGTTATCGCCGCAACTGGATTCATGTCCATGATATCTGTCGGGCAATTGACATGATTATCGAGAGGGGTAGGGATGGCGAGACTTACAATATTCCCAGTGGCTACGAGATGGCCAATGTTGATCTTGTGCGGAAGGTGCTGAGGCTGATGAGAAAGCCTGAGGAACTTATCGTGTTTGTCCCCGACCGGCCATCGCATGACTGGCAGTACCCGCTGAATGCCGACAAGATAGAACGGGAAATTGGCTGGAAACTTGAGATAGACCTAGAGCGTGGTCTCGCTGAGACCATCGAGTGGTATCAGCAGAACAGGTGGTGGTGGGAAAAGTTTGAGCCTACCGACTTTGGTGAGCTTTTTGGCAGTATCAAGTCAAAAAAAAATAGAAGAGAGTAGGCATGAGAGTTCTGGTCATCGGCGCCAACGGGCAGCTTGGCACGGATCTGTGCTGGTACTTGGCAAGCGAGGGTGACGAACCTGTGCCCCTCACGCACCGCGACATAGAGATTACGGATATGGCGTCAGTGAAAAAGGCTTTCAGCAAACACATGCCTGATGTGGTTATCAATACTGCCGCCTTTGTCAGAGTGGATGATTGTGAGCTCAACCCTGACCAATGTTTCCGGGTGAACGCGCTCGGGGCGCGTAATATCGCGGTTGCGGCGCAGGAGATAGGGGCCAAACTCGTCTTCATCAGCTCGGACTATGTCTTCGGGGAGGACCATTCGCGGAAAGAGCCTTACACTGAGTTTGACAGGCCAGCGCCGATAAATGTCCTAGGACGCTCCAAAGTTGCTGCAGAGGAATTTGTGCGCCATCAATGCTCAAAGCACTTCATTATCCGCGTGTCAGGGCTTTTTGGGGTGGCGGGAAGTAGTGGTAAGGGGGGCAATTTCATTGAGACCATCCTGAAAGCCGCCAGCCAGCAGCCAGAGGTACGCGTGGTCAGTGACCAGGTTTTCTCTCCCACGTACACCAGGGATCTCGCCCCCAAAATAGAGGAGCTGATGAAAACGGAGTATTATGGAATTTTCCATATCACAAATAAAGGGAGCTGTTCCTGGTTCGAATTCGCCAGTGAGGTGTTAAGATTGGTCGGGCAGAAAACGCGCGTAGTTCCCATAACCTCGGCGGAATGGAAGGCGCCGGCGAAGCGGCCGGGCTTCTCGGTACTGGATAACTACCATCTGCGCCTGCTGGGCATCAAGGAAATGAGACCATGGCAGGAAGCTCTGGTGGATTACCTCAGGGAAAAGGGACACATTAGGTAGGGCTGTTGCCAGGCAGGCAGTTAACGGTAAAGGGGGGTACTCAATGGAAAGGAGATGCTGCAGATGCCGCAGATAAAGGAGTATGATGAGCTTCCAGGGGTCAGGGTCTATAGCCTGAATATCATCCCGGATGAGCGGGGCTTCTTTGCAGAGGCCTTCCGGAGTGACTGGGCAGAGCTGGTTGGAGAAGACGAGGTCGCCCAGGCGAATATCTCACTGGGCTACCCGGGAGTAATTAGGGCCTGGCACCGTCACCTCAGAGGGCAGGTGGACTACTTTCTGGTACTCCAGGGAGCAATGAAGATTTGCGCCTATGATGACCGGGAGGGACTACCTACACAAGGGAAACTGGTGGAGATAGTATCCAGCGCATATAAGCCGCAGCTGGTGAGGGTCCCGGGTATCTACTGGCATGGAACTAAGAATATCAGCCATGTTCCAGCGCTCCTGGTTTACTTTGTCACCAAGCTTTATGACCCCCAGAACCCGGATGAAGAACGCCGCCCCTGGAATGACCCCAAGATAATAGACCCGCGCACCGGACAGCCCTTTGACTGGAATCGTCCCCCACACAAGTAGCTTCACCCGAGTGAGACCTTCCGCCTTATTGAGAGCAGCACCACCAGCACTATTAGAGACACCACCGAGGCAATATCAGCAGGAAGGTAGAACCGGTAAAACCTGGTATAGGCAACCACCCCCCCGTCAGCCTCAGAGGGAAAGGCGGGCATGAACCCCAGGTTCTTGAGGACCGGCTGGTTTTCATACTCCCAGCCATCGGTGCTCATCCGCTGCGGCACGGTGAAGATGGTGTACTTTCTGGCGCTGCCGGCCAGCTGATAGCTGGCCTCACTTTTCCGAGTGTAGCTGACTGCTTCTGTGCCTGAGGTCCCGCTCTCATCCGCCCCCTCACCGAGGAGATAGACATGCTCCATTACATCCTGGGTCTGGCTTAACTCTAGGTACTGCGCCCAGTCTTTGAGGTAAATGGCACTGTCTGCGCTGTAAACCCGGCTGGTGAAATGCTCGTTCCGGAATAGCGTGATTCCCTCCAGTGACATCACCTTGGTGAGGTCATCCTGCTCGTAGAGAAAGTCATAATCCTGATAGTCCGCCTCACCAACCAGAATCACATATTTCACATTAAGTGGGGAAACCAGCTCCCCGAAGTTGCTTATCTCAGCGGAGTTGCGAAGTAGAAATTCCACATAGGCGCTTATTGGGTTGGTGCTCTGGGTGTAACTGACGCCGATCTCTATATTGTCACCGCTGATGACGGGTTTGCTGAAGAAGGCGGAGGGCAGGTTTCCCACCCGTTTTATCGGCTGTGGGATCCAGCTGTAGTCCATGTAAAGGTGCCAGGGCAAAAAGAGGACATTGAAATCCTGCTCATCTCTACTCAAGTACTGGTCCACCTCATACCATTCTGCAGGGTAGTCCGCTACCTGCAACTGCTTCTGAAAGCCGAACATGGCAAAGGAATAGACCACTGGCGAGGCCAAGGCGAAGGCCACTATTGTAGCTGTTCCGAGCATCGCTGTTTTCTTGAGCGCGGTCTGCTGCCATATCCTCTTTAGCTTTTCCTTGGTTAGGCCAGCAGCGAGCGCGTTGACGCCCAGTCCGCCCAGATAGGCGTACGTCAGGCAGAGGAGCGCCACAAATTTTTGCGAGTCCCGAAAGGCGGAGAACAAAGGCAGGTGCCGGAGAAGCCATTCATAAATTGGCCGCGTAATTTCAAGGGCATAACCCCCTGCCAGAAGTAAGCCAGCGGCTCCCATTAGGGCAAAGGACTTGACCGACCAGCCGATTTTCCGGTCATCATACCGGCAAACAAGTCCATAGCTTACTAGGAAAAGGATAAAGAGGAAGACAAGCCACCACAGTGGCAGCACATCTCGGGTATAAAGATAGCCAGCACGCCAGAAGCCATGCATTGAGGCGAGGTCAAAGGCTATCCTTGAGGCGGGAGTCGGAGCGAAGACGAGGAAATCCAGTTCCGTTATCTGTCCCACCATCGGCCCAACTGTGGACAGGGAGGGGAGCAGCCAGTAAAGGTTAAGCGCCAGGAACATGAGCGCGCTCAGTGAGACGAGTCCACCCACCTGGGCAGCTGATTTCAGCAAGTTCTGACTGCGGAATTCCTTACCGAGCACCAGCAGGACAAGAATGAGGTAAGCCAGGAAGAGGAGGAATAGTGCCTGCACCATGAAAACCCCAGCTAGGGTGGTGAGCAGGGCAACCTTGACCGCCTTCTTCCAGTTCCTATCTTCCAGTAGCTCAATGAAGGCCTTGATGGCGAACGGGGTCACCGCGTAGGCCAGCAGCAGCCCCCGCTGTCCTGCCAGGAACCGGGCGTAGACAAAGGGGTTCAGCATGTAAAGCAGGCCGGCGAAGTGCTTCCCGACTTTACGCGCTGGGCACAGGTAGTACGCACCGAGTCCAGCCAGAAACAAGATCAGAAAGAGCAGGACTTTCTGAAGCAGCCAGGCTGGAATGAGCTTATTGAGCAGGTGTACGATGAAGATAAGTGGTAAACCATTGAGTATCCCGCCCTGAAGGCCATAAAGTTCATATGCCTGAGCTATATTGGGACCGAACACCATATCAAGGGCAAAGATGTAGCCCGGGGCTAGAAGTGGCCCCAGAATTGCCAATGAAAGTACCATATAGAAGAGATAGGGAACCAGCTGGTAACTGCGGCTATCATTTCTCATTCGCATGTCGTTGAAGGATACATTTGATGGTCAGAATAATTACCCCGACAATGAAAAGGAAATATGCTTGGGTGACAAGAAAATCAGTAGTATCATTATTACCCAATGAAAGCGCTATAGCTGATTCGACTAGTAACATTATCACTAGAATTATTAACCATTCACCTGCATTGGATGAATATCTTCGTATCTGCGAAAAAACAATTGGTATTTTTTTCTTGCTCATTTGTCTACCTCATAAGCATGGAGCGTGCCAGTCCAACTGAGGCAGCAAGATATTGAATACACTTCATTATGACGAGACCAGCGCTATGTACTGGGTCTCTAGCAAACAGATGGATGTTCTTGATATAAGCCTGTCTGATAATGAAGAACCTCTTCACACCTTTACCCTTGCTCTTTCTCAGGTACTTCTTCATCTCCTTGCCGTAATAGTAATGTTTCTTAACCATTTGCCAAAAAGTCCTAGTATCGCGATATCTGACGAAAGATGTAACTCTGCCTACCTTATACCCTCTCTCCTTTATCCTGTCCCCTAGGTCAAAATCCTCACCCACGATGAGCGTCCGATCGTAGCCTCCGACGGCTGTATACACCTCCCTTTTCATGAACCGGTTCGGAGCTTCCATCATATCATCGTTTAGAAAGCTTTCCTTCTCCAGCTTAACACACTCGGTCCAGAAGCCTTCTCCTTCCAAAGCCAAAGGCAAAATCAAGGCGTCATATCCTTCGTTCTCACATTTTGTCACTGCCTCCTTAATTAGTGAGCTTTCAAGCTCCATGTCAGCATCGATGAACATGAGGTAGCTACCGTTCGATTGCTGCGCACCGTAATCCCGCTGGATGTTCCGCTCGGGTCCCATGAGGTATACGGCAACATCATACTTCTGGGCTAACTCCACCGTCCTGTCCTCGGAATAATTGTCCACGACGATAACCTCTAGCAGCTCTTGAGGGTAATCCTGCCGAAATATCGAATTTAGGCATCTAACGATGTTCCTCTCCTCATTGCGAGTGGGAATTATTATAGATACCAGAGGTAAATGACCGTTCATATCATCACCTCCCAAGCTTCCAAAGTTACTTGTCGCGTAAGTCTTCTTTCTTCAGAACGACTTGCTCTTTGAGCATATCTTCCAGCATGGTGATGATTTTTTCCTTGGAAAATCGCTCTCTTGCCAGGCTGCTGGCCTTTTGTGCCATCTTCATAAATTCTGCTGAACTTTCTTTCTTGAGATGATACAGCTTTAGTATGGCTTGAGCAAATCCCTCGGCATCCTCCGGGCTGACCAGCAAGCCAGTCTGGTTATGGATTACTATATCTTTGGGCCCAGTGATATGTGAAGCGACTACTGGCAATCCGTACCACTGCGCTTCGAGGCACGTTCGGGAAAAGGTTTCCCATCTTGAGGGAACCAGTGAAACATCGCTGGAGAGGAGAATATCATGCATCTGTTCGTATGGCACCTGACCACAGCTACGTACGTTATCATACTCATTGGCTAATTTCCTCACCGCTGCCTCTCCTTCTGCCTTCCCGGAGCCAACGATAACAAACTCCATGTCCGAGAACTCCCGCCTTGCGCTAAGCAATTTGATTACCCGGTAAAGAGTATCGGAGCCTTTCTGCTCAGTTAATCGGTTGGCAAACAGAACCACAAACTTATCATTATGATGACGGCTTGTCTCCCCGGAGGCAAGGTCAAAGAAGTCAGGAATAGTATAAATTTTGGCGTTGAGCCCGGGGAATCGGCGCCTAATAAGGGTAGCGTCATCATCCGTGTGGACCATGATGCCAGAACAGCCTTTCAGCAGGCTGTGGTAAAATTTTCCTAGGTAAAGCCAGTTGTGCACTTTTACATGGAATGAGCCGGGGACTGGTATCAGAAGGGAGGTATGCATTCCAACGACAATCGGGGGCAGTTTCCATCTCAAAGACAGGAATTTCAATATCACCAGTTCGGGGATTTCATTCTTGGTGTATATCACATCGGCATCCGCGAGGTATTTCCCCAGTCCTACGATGGTGGATGACTCACATAAAGAGGCTTGACCTAGGTTCTGGCGCAGTTCAGCTTCGGATAGCTTGATGGGATTTTTGGCGAGCCATTTGGGCTGCAGGTAATAGAAGCTCATCAGCACCCACGTGAAACGATATAGTTTGCGGCTGCTGGTGACCACGGAGGCGCTGTGACCTCTCTCCGCCATTGCTTGGGCCGCTGAGACGACAAACCTTTCAAAACCGCCACCCGAGCGAGCCGCCGGATTAAAAAAACTCAAAAAAGCTACCTTCATGTTACTGCCTGTTCCAGAGTTGTAAGTAGGGCCTTTTTTACTCTCCGCCAGACGGAAGAAAGGGTCTCCTCAAATGGCTGGTTGGTGCTAACAATGGGGATATCCATACTTCTGGCAAGTTCCAGATACCTCTGTCTTTGCACCGCGTAATATTCAAAGCCGGCATCATCGGCTTTTTTTCGTTCATAGGTCAACTCTGGTGGCGCATCCAGAATTATCGGCAAGTCTGGCCGCGGCAAAGAAAAGAACAGTCTCTTCACTAGGCGGCTGCCGACGCCAAGGTCCTCATAGCCGAGGGCCAAGTCATAGAAGTAACGGTCAAGCACGGTTATCCTATGCCGGTTCTGCCGCTTCAGTTTGAAGTAGAGGGCCAGGCAGTCCAGGTAAACCAGGTATGGCCAGAGCTTGTGGAGAAATGATTTCCGGTTGCCCTGACGCAGGAAATTTCTCCGTGATCTATTTACAACCTTTTGGGGAAATAATTTCTGTACCCAGGCAAGCAGGAAGTGGTCGCCGCCATGGCGATACTCTACGTTCAGGCCTGCTTCCTTCAGCTTGGCAGCAATGGCGTGTGACAAAGTTGTCTTACCACTACCATCGTTACCCATGAACGCGATCAACATCTCAATCGCCTCTTATTCGCGGACTTTGCCAGCGATATTCCAGTATAGCCTCTTTAACTGCTTGGCTGCCAGCCTGACGTCATACTGTTTGACTGACTCCCGGGCTTTTTCCCCAAGCTGGCGCCTGAGCTCCGGCTCAGACAGCAGGAGGTTGATTGCCTTGGCCAGTTCGGCGCTCTGTTTCGCAGGAAAGAGGAGCCCGTTTTCCCCCTCCTTAACCACCTCGTGAACACCGGGGAGGTCAGCAGCAACTACCGCCTTCCCTGCCGCCATAGCTTCCAGAAGGGATACCGGCGGCATTATCGTCCCGTGTATGGTGTTAAGCGGCAGGACAAAAACGTCAGCTAGGCTCATGAGCCGCCGGACATCCTGTTTGCCGGTTATTAATCTGAAATTGTCCCGGTACGGTTCAGTAACCCTGAGGAGCTCCCAGCGGCTTCTCTGGTAGTCGTAAAATGTCCCTTCGGTCACACTGGCGGCGGTGAGAAAAGTGGCCTCGGGATGTTCCCGCAGCACCATTGGGATGGCACTAGCCAAGGTGAAAGCTCCCTTTCGGGGTTCCAACAGGCCGAGATGAAGGACCACCGGGCTCTCTGGCGGAATAGATAGTTCCACTCGCAGAGAAATCACGTCCACCTCGCCCTGGAAATGCTCAAAATCCACGCCGAGAGGCAGGTAGGCTACTTTTTCCCGAGTTACTCCCAGGCTCAACAGTTCATCTTTCATCTGGGCACTGGTGCAGATGACTAGGTCGGTGGAAGGATTTTTCCCCATCAACACCGGTGACCCCAGGAACCCGTCCCGGCCAACGCAAAGGGTATGGACAGTCTTAACTCCGCTGAGTCGCCTGTACCAGGCGGTTCTCCGGACCATCAGTGGTGTAGAAGAGTATTCATGGATGATATCAAAATGGTGTTTGGCTTGCAGCCTCAGCGCTGCCAGAAACAGCAGCCCCTTCGTTAGTAGAAACTGCAGCTTCGGGAACCGGACAATTAAGCCCATATCTAACAGGTGGGTGGTGGGAGGTTTATGCTTCTGGTACCAGCTTCGCCAGGAAGGGTCAGTGAATTTCTCTATGGCGGTCAGTATGTGCACCTCCACTCCTTCCTGGCAGAGGCAGTGCTGAAGTTTGTAAACCATGGAGATGCCACTCATTTCCACCGTTGGCGGGTAAAGACCTTCACAGACCACGAGAACTTTCATTCTGTCTTGTCCCATTTCAGCTGCTCCAGTGGGAACCAGTGACCGTACATCGGCACTCTTAACTTTCTGGTGTAATAGTACCTGGCATTGCTGAACAGGAGGTAATAGCCAGCATCAAAGAGCGAAAGTGATCTCTTATTGAGAAGTCTCTCCCAGAAGATACTTGCCGAGAAAGAAAAGGGAAACATGAAGGGCATGCTTACCGTGCCCTCGAGCCTAGCGCCAGTGGGAATGTGCCGAGCTTCCGCTGCTCCCGGAATACAGAGCAGGGGCTCCTGGTCACCAAAGGTGACTGCACCAAGCTCATTGACAATAGACACGAACCCCCGGGCTGACTTGTCCCAGCCGTGTTTTTGCGCCTGCTCGAGCATAACTCTCCCATCAACTTTGTGGCTCGCCTTCTTCAGAAACAGTAACTCAAGGAGAGGTATGTGAAAGCGCTCGTGGATGCAGTGAGCAACCATAAGCGCCAGCTCCGCATTCAGACTGGGAACCGGGCATGACACCTGCTGGATTTCCACCTCTCTCGGGTCCTCCCACATTAAATCGCTGCTGATATATTCAGAATTCCGCCAGTAGAACCCATGGTGTAGGTCAATTCTCAGCAGGCCCGCCAACTCAGCATCGGTCTGTTCTTTGGGAGTGTATGGTCTTGTTTGTGCCCCCGCCTTCTGTAGGGCTTCCAGAGCACCTTCAAAGTCATCCGGCTTCACCAGTATGTCCACGTCAAAAGTGACATAGGGCAGCTCGCGCGCTGTCTTGACACAGAGGTAGGGTATTGAAGCCCGGGAGAAGGTATCGTTGACAAACTCAAGCGTATCCTTCAGCTGACTGAGCCACTTATCTCCCCCCGTGACAACTTCATCAAGGTTCTGTTCTAATAGAGGCGGCTTGGGAATGCTGACGGCCACACGCAGGTTGCGGGCAAAAACATACAGCACTCGATTGAGGGAAGCTAGGCGGAAGACCCTGTCCCAGTCCGCTTCCACAACGTGTGCCGGCGTAACTGCCGTCAGGTTATTCGTGATGACATTCAGGATAAGCTCTGCTTCACTTTCTAGTTTTGCCGTCATCTCCGCCCTTCTTCATTGCCATGTTTCCGGCTGCGGCGCCAGGCGAAATAGCTGGTCCCGCCCAAGATCATCAACCAGCCCAATGCCCATAGCCCGCACATCATATATCTTAACGATTGCCGCTCGAAAACAATATCCACGGTGTTCTTTCCCGTTTCATCCAGATAGAACCCGTTAGCCCACCAACTGGCACGGAAGTGCTCCAGCTTCGTGCCATTGGTGTAGGCATTCCACTCGGGGTGATAAGTATCGCCCAAGTAGATAAACACGGGCTTATCTGATTCTACCTCCAGCCTATAGTGGGTCAGGCTGGATTCCAGCAGTCTCATCTCGGGACGGGAAGGGGTCGCATCCTGACGTGGTGAGCTGGATATGGTCAGGTAGTCCAGTCCTGTATCAGCATTTACGATGATAGACACAGTGTGTTTGCCCGAAGCCAGACTCAATGGCTCCGTCTCAAGCAATGAATGCCCCTTACCCACGCGACTGGCTATTTTTACCTCCTTGTCATCTACCCTAATTTCTGGCTCTTCACCACCGGTTACCTGGATTGCTATCTTGTAGTTATCACTTCTGGGAATGGTGAATTCACCTACTATCTCACCGTAGCCATTACTTTTCAGGATATACTCCCCACTGGCATCATCTTGGTGCAGTATGTTCCATATCCCTTGACTGATGGCGAAGCTGCTCTCCACTTCAGCCGCCAGGACTATTCTCTGGCTCCTACTTAAACTTATCTCTGAGGCGGCGCGCTGGTCAAGGCCATCGATGATAAATACGGTATCTGCCAGTCCGATGAGTTTTTCCTCTGCCCCTGAAGTATGGTCAAGGCCGGCGTATCCGATGAGGCTTTTATCAGCATCAAAGCCGGTGATCGCATACGCCTTGGTTAGCCACGTGGCGAGCGGCATCGAGGTAAACAGGTCAATACGGTAGAACTCAATATCATCAAACCAAGTTATGGCCGGGGTTGAGCTATCTAGGGCAGGTCCGGCGAGGAGGATGACGATGGCCTTGCTGGCATCAGGAGGGC
>MTNR01000008.1 GCA_002011495.1 Dehalococcoides sp. JdFR-56
GTGGGGCAGAGCCATCTCATGTATCTCTACGAGCAACTGTTCGGCCAATATCATATCGCCGTGGCCCAGGCGCTGCTCACCAAGGCAGACCTCTCCGACCGTGCCGGCTACCTCAACGCCCGCAATACCCTGCTTGCCCTGCTGCAACTGGGGGTGATATGCATCGTCAACGAGAATGATGTCGTCGCCGTGGACGAGCTTGATGAGGCCAAGTTCGGGGATAATGATAACCTCTCCGCCATGGTGGCCAACCTGATTGATGCCGACCTGCTCCTGCTGCTGACCGACACCGCCGGGCTGCACACCGCCGACCCGCGGCGTGACCCAAACGCCCGCCTTATTCCTCAGGTGGAGCGGATTGATGCCGAGATTGAGCGTCTGGCGGATAAAGCAGGCAGGCTGGGCATCGGGGGCATGGTCACCAAGATAGAGGCAGCCAAGCTCGCCACCGCCTCAGGGGTGACCGTGGTCATCGCCGATGGCCGCGAGCCGGACATTATCTTAAGGCTGGCCGCTGGAGAAAGCATCGGCACTCGTTTTCTGCCCACCACCGGCAAGCTGGAGAGCCGCAAACGCTGGATGCTCTCCGGCCTCTGCGCCCGGGGCAAGCTCATAATTGACCCCGGGGCAGTGCTAGCTCTAAAGAAGCAGAACCGGAGCCTGCTTGCCGCCGGCATCAAGGAAGTTGAGGGGGAATTTGACCGCGGGGATCTAGTTGATATTTACGATACTGAAGGTGAGCACCTCGGCTGCGGCCTGATAAATTACAGCTCCAGCGAGGTTCAGCTCATCAAGGGGGCCAGCTCTGGGAAAATCGCCACCCTGCTCGGCGTTGACTACGGGCCGGAAGTCATCCACCGCAATAACCTGGCCCTTCTTTAGGAGGTTAGATTGGGTATCGGCAAACTTTATAAGCTCAGCAACGAGGAATTCCTGACCGAGGTTAACTACCAGTTCCATGATGAATCGCCCACCAGCTGGTGGGGAGAACTCACCCTGACCGACTACGTGCGCCTTGACGATAGTGAAAGCTACATACTGGAGCTGGAGGACAAACGCCGGGGCATATGCCGCCTAAGAAAAAGGGTCAACCGGGCGGTGAGTGGCGTGCCACCCCGCTACGTCTACCAATTCACCGGCACCGGCCCGTTGGAATAGGGAGGGATAAATCAGGTAGCCAAGATATGGACATCATCAGCATTGACCTGCCCTGGAGGGAAACCAAGAAGGGCGCAAGGGCCCTGGCGCTGGCTGATAAAGGCGGGAACATCAAAATCGCGCCCGCCGCTGACGATGATGAGCTACTAAGGATAGTCCGGGATAATGCCAGACCAGGATTGCTTATCCTCCTTGACGTCCCGATAGATGGCACGGAAAACCTGGGCGAGGGAAAATACCAGCGCCCCGTTGATATGGCGCTGCTGCGCCAGGGAATATGGGTGCTGCCCTCCCGCCAGGCGAAGGCCAGGGGCAAGGAACTCGAGGCGCGCTTAAACAGGGAGATTAAAGGCATCACCATTCAAGAGATATACCCTTATGCGGTTTACAAATTCCTCGCCTATCTACGGGATAAACAGCTGCTATCTCACCTCAAGCGGGACAAATTTGAGGTTCTGTTGGATGATGGCTTCCGAGCTTACCGGCCGCCAAAATACAAGCGGGAGCAGCAAAGAGAAAGACACCTGGCCAATATGAAATACCTGTATTCGCTGCTCACTGACCCAGACTTTGGCCTGAAGTTCTCACCCCCACTCCCCCGCCCCGATGACTCGCTCACCAGAGGCGAGTTAGACAAGCTAGGCGATGAATATGATGCCTGTCTGGGGGCGATAGCCGGCATCTACTACGCAAATGGTAGCCCTTATGCCTATCTAGCCGGGGACCGAGACTCGGGCAGCATCTTGCTGCTGGCGGACCGCTGGCTGGCAGCGAAGCTAAATAATTAAAGAGAGCAGCACTCGAGCCAGAGGGAGCTAAGATGGAAAAGGCGATTATGGAACTGGAAGCCATGGGAAGGGTGGCCAAGAGAGCCTCCCGCCGCCTGGCTTACCTACCCACCGATATCAAAAATAAGGCTCTACTTAACATCAGCCACGACCTGCTGGCCAAAAAGGAGGAGATACTGGCGGCAAACGAGCTAGACCGCCGGGAGGCTGAGGCATCGGGGATGAGCGCCGCCATGCTTGACCGGCTGATGCTGAACCCCAGCCGGCTTGAAGCCATGGCCCAGGATGTGCGCAACGTGGCGGCACTGCCCGACCCAGTGGGCGAGGTATTTGATATGCGCACCCAGCCCAATGGTCTACTCATCGGCAAGAAACGGGTGCCTCTGGGGGTCATCGGCGTTATCTATGAGAGCCGCCCCAACGTTACCATTGACATCTCCGCCCTCTGTCTCAAGTCAGGTAATGCCGTCATCCTCAGGGGAGGTAGAGAGGCGATTCATTCCAACCGCGCCCTGGCCAAAGTGGTCCAAGAGGCCTCATCCCGCGCCGGCGTGCCTGAGGGAGCGGTGCAGTTCATTGAGAATACCGACCGGGCGCTGGTTGACCACCTGCTCAAGATGAGCCACATCATTGACCTAGTTATCCCCCGGGGCGGGGCTGGGCTCATCAGGTCAGTCTACGAAAACGCCCGTATGGCGGTGGTCGCCGGCGGCATCGGTGTCTGCCATACCTATGTGGACAAAAGCGCTGACCTGAACAAGGCGGTGGCCATCGCCTACAACGCCAAGGTGCAGCGCCCCACAGTGTGCAATGCCCTGGACACGCTGCTGGTTCACGCTGATATCGCCCCACGCTACCTGCCCTTAATCGCCGCGGAGTGGGCCAAGGCTGGGGTGGAGATGCACTGCGATGCGCGGGCTTTAAATATCCTCGAGTCCCAGCCTGGCCTGAAGTTAGTGCCAGCCACCGAAGAAGACTGGGGTAAGGAGTTTCTGGCCCTGGTAGCTGCGGTCAAAGTGGTGGCCTCATTGGATGAGGCACTAGAGCATATCGAGCGCTATGGCTCGGGCCACTCTGAGGCGATTGTTACCGAGGAGTATGAGGCCGCCATGCGCTTCCTAAATGAAGTGGATGCCGCCTGCGTTTACGCCAACGCCAGCACCCGCTTTACCGATGGAGCTCAGTTCGGTCTGGGAGCCGAGGTTGGCATCAGCACCCAGAAACTGCATGCCCGTGGCCCGCTGGGTTTGAGGGAACTCACCACCTATAAATGGATTATCTTTGGCATGGGGCAGGTGAGAGCTTAAAAACCTACTTGCCCTCAAGCGCTTCCTGCTGAATCTGAAAGAGCTGCCTAATACCCCTTTCGGCGAGGGAGAGTAGTTCATTGATGGTCTCTTTGGTGAAGGGCTTACCCTCAGCCGTACCTTGAAGTTCAACAAACTCGCCCTTGCTGGTCATGACCACGTTGAAGTCAACCGCGGCGTTGCAGTCCTCATCATAGCATAGATCAAGCAGCATATGGCCATGGACGATGCCCACGCTGGTGGCGGCCACGGCGCTTTTCAGGGGCACCGATGATATCACCCCCATATTCACCAGAGTGTGAAAGGCCTGATGCAGGGCAACATAGGCGCCGGTAACGGCCGCAGTTCTGGTGCCGCCATCCGCCTGGATGACGTCACAATCCACGACCAAGGTTCTCTCCCCCAGCGGGCTGAGGTCAGTTACCGCCCGCAGCGAGCGGCCGATGAAGCGCTGGATCTCCTGGTTTCTGCCCCCTACTCTCCCCAGCGCCGAATCCCGCGGGGTGCGGGTAACCGTTGAGCGGGGGAGCATGGCATATTCCGCGGTAATCCAGCCAGTGCCGCTCCCTTTGAGGAAGTTGGGCACCCTCTCCTCAACGCTGACCGAGCACAGCACCCGGGTCTTGCCCAGCTCAATCAGCGCCGAACCCTCGGCGAAGCTGAGAAATCCAGGCACGATTTTTATCGGGCGCAGCTCATCATAGGCACGGCCGTCAGCCCTTCTCATGGAAAATCCCCCTATCCTGGCGATGATATCTCAGAGAGTATAGCATTAATAACTCGCTGAAGGCAACGAGCCCCCGTTTGTTTTGGCCGGCCGAGAGTGTTAAAATCAAGCTGGGTTGGTCACCATGCCTGAATATAGATATCGGGGTAGAAGCGCTCCCATCACTGATGAGATATGCCTCCGTCACCTCACCGTGGACGAAGCGCTGCTCAGACTTGACCGCTACCTCAATGATGCCTTCATGGCCGGCCTATACCAGGTCAGGGTGGTTCATGGTAAGGGCGCTGGCATACTGCGCCAGGCGGTCCGTGAGGAACTAGCTAAGCACCCTCTGGTCAAATCACACCGCCCCGGCGGCTATGGAGAGGGAGGCGCCGGGGTTACCATCGTACAACTGGCCGAGAAATAGCCTCTGTCGCATTTGAAAGCGCCACGTCTTTTCCGCTATAATAGCTGTGTAATTCGTGGTGAGTGTAGCCCAGTGGTCTAAGGCGCCAGGTTGTGGCCCTGGAGATCGAGGGTTCAAATCCCTCCACTCACCCCATTTTATCGGCGCCTATAGCTCAGTGGACAGAGCATCGGTCTTCGGAACCGAGGGTCGTGGGTTCGAATCCCTCTAGGCGCGCATCCGAGCTACACGGGCTGCTCCGGCTCCACCCTGGTGATAAACTCCAATAGAGCTGGCGCTCCCTGGTCGGTCACTTCCTCGGCCCTCTTTATTGCCGGGATGATCTGGCTGGGGTCTTCAACTCTCTCCGCATAGCTCCCCATCGCCTCGGCTATCTTGGTGTAATCTCCCCCCAGCTCATCGATGTGGAAGCGCTGGGATGCCACCGGATTTACTTTGGCCGTGCCGGTCATCTTGCCATCATTGAAGACAACGTTGATGATGGCTATCTTCTCCCTCACCGCGGTTTCCCAGTCCATGCCTGCCTCTCCGAAGGCGCCATCCCCTCCAACATGCACCACGGTCTTCTCCGGTCTGGCTATTTTGGCCCCCATGGCCAGCCCCAAGCCAGCGCCCAGCACGTGGTCCTTGCCAAAGCCAATGAAACCTCCGGGCACCAGGGCCTCCCAAAAAGCGGCCAGCGCGTCCCTGGGCGTCCCAGCATCAGGGACGACGATCGTTTCGTTTCTATCCAAGGCCTTCATCAAGTCCCAATACACGCGGTGAGGATGAATTGGCACCTCATCCGAGGTGAGTTTGGGACGCCACCGTTTAAACCATTCCTCATTAACGGCCTTAATCTCCCTCATAAGCTCGCTATTCTGCGGCCTGCCTTTGTTTCCAGTCTGTTTCTTGGCTTCGGCGATGAGCTGCCTTAGGGCCAATTTAGCATCCCCGATAATCGCCTGCTCCACCGGGTAATCCTTGTTGATATCCATCTCATCTATGGTCAGCTGAATCAATCTTTTCCCGGGGGGTATGGAGTAGATATAGGTATCAGTGGTGCAGCTTGAGCCAATGGCGAACACCAGGTCCGCCTTATTATAGAAATGCGGCACGGCGCCCCGGTGGCCACGCCCCCCACAGCCAACGTATAACGGGTGGTCTTCAGGGAAGGCGCTCTTGCCGTTAAGGGTGGTGATCACTGGTATCTGCAGAAATTCAGCAAGCATCCGCAATTCATCCCAGGCCTTGGCCAAGAGGACGCCCTGGCCAGCGCGGATAACCGGGCTTTTGGCGCTAAGAAGCATCTTCACCGCCCCGCGAACCTGGTCTGGGTCTGCCGCTGGCCTAACGCCTTTTATCGGCTGGTAATGAAACATGTCATCAGGAAACTCCTCGTCGGCCACGTCATTGGGTATGGCGATCAAGACCGGACGCGGCCTTCCCATTCTGAGGTAAGAGAAAGCACGCCGCATCACTTCAACCGTCCGGTCAGCGTGATAAAGCGTGTCCGCCCATTTGATCAGCGGCTTAAAGGTGGCCGCGGCATCAAAATACGGGTCGGTAGTGACCCGGCGGCTGGGCTCAGCTCCAGCCAGAACCAAGATGGGCACATTATCGCTGGCAGCCTGCCTGATCCCCGGGAAAGCCATCTCAATTCCAGGCCCGTTCATCACCAAGAGAACGCCTATCTGCTCACCAAACCTAGCTCTGGCGAAGCCATCCACCGCCTGCGCCGCCACATTCTCATTGCGGAAGAGCATGATCCTGATATCCTCCTCCGCGCAGGCATCGATGAGCGGGGCGTTGGGAAAACAGGCGGCAAACTCAATTCCCTCCATCTTCAGAATCTTGGCAATCGCCTCTGTGACCTTCAATGCTGGTTAGCCTCCCTTCTAACTGCAAAAAAATAAACCTCTTTGAGGTTGCCCAAGGAAATATTGTAGCAAGACGGCCCAAACTGCGGCAACCCGGCAAACGCCCGGTATCTGCGGCAGAATCGGCGCAGTTAAGCCACCGGGCAAACACCTTGACAGCTTGGGCCAGCGGGGCTAAGAATTAGTTTTAAGGAGGGCGCAAATAACTCGATGGCAAGCAGACTTAGACTCTGGATTCTGGTGGCAGCGCTGCTACTGCCAATGTTGGCCCAGGCCTGCCGCCCAGCGGCGGCGCCACCATCACCCCCTTCACCACCAGCCCCAGCGCCAGCACCTCCCCCAGCGCAGATGGCACCACCGCCTTCCCCTCCGCCTCCACAGCCGCAGCCACCACCGCCACCTCCCACAATGCCACCGACCATGCCCCCACCTCCACCTCAACCCGGGCCACCACCCGCCGGGCCACCCCATCAGCCTGAAGAAATAACCGTCGAGTTCATCGACTCCAGTTACGCCACCGCCAGTGGCGAAACCAGCGGCTTCTTCCGCACCGGCCAGGAAGCGGACATCATGCTCTCGGGTATTGACTTCAATGATACCGGCGGGCCTCTCCTCTTCAACCATCCCGGTGGCATCGCCTCCGATGGCACTCACCTGCTTCTCGCTGACCGCAATAACAACCGCGTCCTCATCTGGAATCAGCTGCCAGAAGGCAATGTCCCCCCAAATCTCGTTCTGGGCCAAAAGAACTTCACCACCAACAATCCAGGTTCCGGGCTTGACCAGCTCAACTGGCCAGTCTCGGTGGCCACTGATGGCCAGCGGGTGCTGGTGGCGGATACTTACAATGACCGGATTTTGATCTGGAACAGCTTCCCCACCCAGAACGGCGAGCCAGCTGACCTGGTTTTGGGGGGAACGGATGAGGGACCGATTGACCGCCGGGGAGCGATCAGATGGCCCTGGGCGGTCTGGACCGATGGAGAAAAGGTGATTGTGGCCAGCACCGGGGCGGGTCAGGTTCTCATCTGGAACAAGTTCCCCACCAGAAACAACCAGCCACCTGACATCATTCTCCAGCTCAAAGGTAAATTCGGCACCCCGAGAAGCATCGCCAGCGATGGCGAACACTTGCTTATCGGAGACCATAATGCCCTGGGTAGCGCCCAGGGAAGCTTCTTCTGGAAGTCATTCCCCACTTCTGATGACCAGATGTATGACTTCTTCATCGCCGAGCCCCGTGACCCACGGGAGCCTCATCCACCAATCCACGCCGCCGGTGAAGCCCAGGGGGTGGTTCTCTGGGGAACCTTCACCCCTGATGGCGGGCTCATCGCTCTGGGCATCAAGCTGCACATCTGGGACTCTTTCCCGGAAGATGAGGATGATATTCCTGACCTGACCCTGGGCCGGAGAGCACCAAACGAGCCCGGCTACCTCTTCAACGGGGGTGATGGCTCAAGCGTCGTCTTCGCCGACGGCAAGCTCTACATCTCCCTCTCCAACGGCAACAAGATAGTGGTCTTCAACTCCATGCCCACCGACCCAGACCAGGCGCCAGACTTCGCCATCGGCAGCCCAGATATCTACACCAACACCCTGGAAACTAACTTCATCATCAGTAATCCGGTGCCTGCCTCCGATGGCGAGCACCTCTTTGTCTCCTCCGACTTTGACCACAAGCTCTATGTCTGGAAGAACCTGCCCGATGAGAGCGGCGCCAAACCAGACATTGTCTACGAGCTTCCCGCTAGCCCCTGGGACAACGCCCTCTACGGCCAGACCCTGGCCCTAGCCGCCCGCCAGAGGGTCTTCATCTGGCGGAGCCTGCCGCTTGATGGAAGATTGCCCGACATCGTGTTCAACGAGCGGATCGGTGAAGTGGTCTTTGAGGAGCTGCGCGGGGTGGCCATCGACGGAAATTACTTCTACCTTGCCGATAGGGCCGCGGGACGCATCTACGTCTGGGAGGGAATTCCAGACGAGGACTCCAACCCCAAGTTCATCCTGACCACCGATGAGCCCTGGCGGCTCTCCAGCGACGGCGATTACCTAGCGGTCACCTCAACCCAGCAGAGCTCAATCAAGATTTATTCCCTGGCTGACCTTTCCTCGGATTCCCAACCCTATGTCCTGGGCGAGCCAGGCTATTTCAACCTCCCTGAGGGGGCCACCGTTGCCGAGGGTCATCTCTTTGTGGCTGATACCGTCTTCAATCGTGTCCTGATATGGGATAAGGTTGAGGACGTCCTCTCAGGTAAAGACGCCAGCATCGTCCTGGGCGCCGATAAGCTGGGGGCAAGACCAGACCCAGCCATAGGTAGAGATAAGCTCTTCTGGCCGGCAGCCATCTCCTTTGATGGCAGTTACCTCTGGGTGGGAGAGTTCAAGTTCTCAGAGCGAATCCTGCGCTTTAGCCCCCAGCCATAGATAGAAAGAAAGCCCAAATCCAGGGAGATGGTCTCAATTATGTCTAGGGGTTCTTGGGCACAAATTACTCCCCCAATAGTTTGACAAACGATATGGGGAAATGTTAGAAGTTATGCATTAACTCTGGGAACAAATGATAGTCCTGGACATGAAGCGAAACCTACTCTGGCTAGTGGCAGTCATTCTGGGATTGGTTATCTCCCTCCCGGCCTGCGCGCCCAAAATACCCCCGGCCAAGCCACCCGCGCCACCACCCGCTCCCACCGAGATAGCTCCCCCGCCAGCGCCGGTGCCAACACCGACGCCAGTGCCAACACCAACGCCAACACCCTCACCAACCCTGACTCCGCCGCCAGCGCCAGTGCCAGCACCAACCTTTGAGCCGCTACCGGATTACCCGCCAGTTGAGCTACCGCGCCGGGACATCACCTTCCGCGTCAAAGTCCCGGATAACACGCCGCCTGGAGACACCGTCTACGTTCACATCTTGCCCCCGGATGACTGGCACTGGGAACCAGAATGGCATGTGGCCATGACCCCGGAGGGAGGCGGGGTCTGGGTGGCCAAGGTTTCCCTAGAAGAGGGCGCGCTGCTGCGCTACGTTTACGACCGCTGGGATGAGGAGGAGTGGGGTGAATTCAAGACGACCCGGGAAGCCTCCGGGGAGACCATCACCATAGAGAGCCGTTACCTGCTGGTGACGCCTGACCTGGAAGTGGTTGAAGATGTGGTGGAGACCTGGAACGACCATCGCGCTCCAGCACCCACCGGCGCCATCTCAGGCGTGGTGGTGGACGCCGCCACCGGCAAACCGCTGATGGACACCAACGTCTCCATTGCTGGCCTCCACACGGCAACTCACTACGATGGGAGCTTCGAGATAGATAGCATCGCTGCCGGGCCGCAGCGAATCACCGTGTTCCGTACCCTTGGCGATTACCATCCAGCGTCAACGGTGGTTGAAGTGCCTGAGGGGGGTTCCGCCGAAGTGGAGATCGCCATGGAAGCGGCCCAGCCGGTCGAGGTTACCTTCCGCGTGGCCCTCCCGGAGGATACCCCTCCCGATGCCGAGATTCGCCTGAACGGCAGCGTCTATCAGGCTGGGGCGCTGCCAGCCAGACACACCAACTATCCCTTTATGCCTGATATCAATGCGCCCGTTCTAAAACGGGTGGCCCCAAATCTAGCTGAGGGCAAGCTGCAACTGCACGAGGGAACCTACCTCCAGTACTTTTATTCCATGGGCCCCATCCGGGAGAAGACCGAAGACGGGGGATATGTCTGCCGCAGCCGTCTGGTCGGCTCTTCCCCAGAGACGTACTATGACGGGGTCGTTTCCTGGCGCCAGCCGGGGCAGGTCCGTCTCACCCTCCGGGTTACCGTTCCGCCCAACACCCCTCCAGGCGTTCCCGTCGCCTCCGGTGGCTGGATGACCCAGGTTGGCCCTCATCAATGGGTGACCTTCGTCCAAGATTGGCCAGGGGTAGAGTTGGGGTATGACTACAGACTGGGAGGAGATGACACCTTGGGGGCGGATGGTAGCGAGGGGCTGGGGCCAGAAGGGCGGCGCACCCTGGTCTTCCCCGAAGGTGATAGCGTCCTGGAAGAACGGGTGGAGCGATGGCTGTGGAACCGGCCGGCAGTGATACCAGAGGATGGTGAACCCTTTGAGGTAACCTTCCGGGTAAGCGTCCCCGCCTCAACCCCAAGCGATGCCAGAATAAGGCTTGTCGGCAATGTTCCAGAACTGGAATCAGGCATCACTATGGCCCAGCAGGCTGATAACCCATGGATTTATCAAGCCACGGTCAGCTTTGCCCAGGCAGGTCCCATCAACTATCAGTATGACCGTGGTGAACCGGGCACGGAGACGCCCCGGATTTACTCCACACGCATTGAATATTCCGGACAAGTCATTGATGACTGGGTGACAGTGTGGGGGGATAGCCCTCAGGATTCCGGCGGCACTCGCCCTGATTTCATCACCGGAATCTATCCACCCGACTACTGGACCCCAACTTTCCTCCCCTTGCTGGCCAGCACTTTTCAGCGCATCAAGAACCACAACGCTGACTGGGTAGCCATCTCCTCGGTGTGGAGTTATGGCCAGACCACGCCGGTGCCGGTGATTGAACCGCGGCCGATAAAAGCGGGGGCGGTACTAGTGCTCCGCGAAGATATCCTGGCCCAGGCGGAAATCGCCCACGAGGCGGGGCTCAATATAATGCTGGCGCCCCAGTTCAACATGGAGATGTCACCCCCAGGGAGCGAACCCGTCTGCGGCTCGCACTCCAAGTCATGGTGGGACGGGTGGCTCAAGGAGGCAGAGCGCTTCTGGATGTGGCACGCCATAGTCGCCGAGGAGATCAACGCTGAGGCGCTCCTTTTGCCCGGCCCCTGCTTCCATGTGTTCACCGGAATCAGGGTGGGCAGTGGTGACCCCTATCTAGCAGAGTTCGACCGCCGTGTTGCTGAGCTCATCGCCAAGGTCAGGCAGGTATACAGCGGCAAGCTGATCATGAACGGTTTCAATATTGATTACCAGTTCCTCAACCTGGTTGACCTGATAGGCGTTACCGCCTATGACATCGGGCACCCTGCCCTCTCCTACAACGCCGGCGTGGAGCAGTGGCGCAAGGCCTATGATGCCTTGTTCCGCAGGACAATAGACCCCATCTATAAGCGCTGGGGGAAGCCGGTTTTATTCTACCAGCTTCACTTCCCACCCCACCCTGCCGACCCTGACCCCACTGGAGAGAGCCTGCAGGCCAGAAGATCGGAGGGCTTTTTCCAGGCACTGGAAAGCCGTCCCTGGGTTAGCGGAACCTTCTCCTGGGCTTATCCCATGATTGATGCGCCTCTCCTGAATGATGACTTCGTCCGTGCCCGCCTGGCTGAGGCGGTGCTTGCCAAATACTACGGGATATACACCGGACGCTAGCTGCGGGGGTATAATAGCGTTTTGGTTTTTTGCAAACAGTATCCCTTCTGTGTTATGATAAGGGTAGTTTCAGTTTAGGGCATTAGATACTAACCTCCAGATTCCCTCAAGTATTGGATGGCCGAACTCTAACTAAATAAAAAGAGAGGAGGTCATCCAATGAGTTTCCAGGACAAGTCCCTCCAGTGTTCCGATTGTGGAGCAACCTTCACCTTCAGCGCTGAGGAGCAAGAGCTCTTCCAGTCCAGGGGCTACACCAATGAGCCCAAGCGCTGCTCCCCGTGCCGCCAGGCAAAGAAGTCAGAGCGTTACGGAAGTAGCGGCTACGGAGCCTCACGCCAGATGTTCCCCGCGATATGCGCTGAATGTGGCCGGGACACCGAAGTACCCTTTGAACCTCGCGGTGATAGACCGGTGTACTGTAGCGAGTGCTACCGCAAAGTCAGACCCGGATAAACTGGTTTAAAGACCGTGGACATACACGGGTGGGAGATATCCGGCCCGTGTATGTCTCCAGGTATGCTGGCGAGATAGACAGCCAGATTTGAGCAGTTTAACAAGTAGGCCTCTAATTCTATGAATATCTATGTGGGCAACTTATCCCTCAAGGTGACTGAGGAGGAACTGCGGCGAGAATTCATGGCTTTCGGGGAGGTGATGTCTGTAACCATTATGAACGATGAGTACATTGGCAGCGGGCAGCCCAGAGGCTACGGATTTGTGGAAATGCCCTCAAAGTCTGAAGGTCAAGCTGCCATTGCCGGACTGAACGGGAAGACACTCCAGGGCCGGGTGATTGATATCGTTGAGGCCCTCCCTCTTTCTGACAGCGCTGGTGATGGCGCCTCCGGCCACAGGAGAGAAGGCAGATACCGCCGCAGCGCGACCAGACGGAGGAGGGGCTAAGCCGCCGCTCATGACCATCTGCCCAAGAGGCCGACAACCACTCAATTTGACTTCTTCACCAGACAAAATATAGGAGGTGTGAAATGACACAACAAGCACTGGAGGCCCTTATCCAAGCTCGGCAGGAAGCGGAGAGAATACGCCACGAGGCTATTCGCCGGGCACAGGTCGCCTTCAAGGAGGCCAAGCAGCAGGCGGATATGGTGCGCAAAGAGGCCAGGGCCAAGGCAGCCAGTAAAGAGGAGAAAAAGAAGGCAGACGAGGCCTATAAAGAGGCCTTGAAGCAAGCCAAGAAAGCCCGTCAAGCCATTGAGGAAGAAGCCATGGCGGTCTGGTCGGCGGCTTACGAGCAGAGCACGCAAAACTATGAAGCGAGCCTGGCTAGAACAAAGGATATCCTGAAACAAGCGGAAAAGGATTACGATCTAGCCAAAAAGCAGGCAGATACGGCCTATAAAGAGGCCAAAAAGCAGGCCGCTGATAAGCAAGCTGAGAAGCATGCGCGTGAAACCTACCAAAGGACCGTAGCGCAAGCCAGGAAATACTATGAAGAGGCTACGGGCAAAGCCGGCTAAAAACCCGCGCCATTAGGAAGGTCGTCTGTGTGTTCCCCTTGTCTTCAGCTCTTCCTTCAAGGGTTAAGCTGAATATGCCGCTTGGCGCAGGTTTTGGGCGGCACAACCCCAAATCCCAGGCGGATGATAAAAAGCGGCACAGTTAGCATTTTGCTCTCGCTGCCGGACTCTCCCTCTAAAGCTTGACCATTAAACCAAGGAGCACAACATGAAAATACTTCTGGTATACCCCCAGTATCCAGACACCTTCTGGAGTTTCAAGCACGCCTTAAAATTCATCTCCAAGAAGGCGGCTTTTCCGCCGCTGGGCCTACTAACTGTGGCCGCCATGCTCCCTGAGGAGTGGGAGAAGAAGCTGGTAGATATGAATGTCACCGCACTAGCTGACGCCGACATCGAGTGGGCGGACTATGTGTTTATCAGCGCCATGGTGGTGCAGCGAGACTCGGTGAAGGAAGTTATTGCCCGATGCCAGAAACTGGACACCAAGACCGTCGCCGGCGGCCCCCTGTTTATCACGGAATACAGAGAGTTTGCTGGCATGGACCACTTCGTCCTCGGTGAAGCCGAGATTACCCTACCCTCCTTTCTAGAAGACCTGGAGAAGGGAGAGGCCCATCATCTGTACGCCTCCAACCAGCGGCCGGACATAACCGAGACCCCTCTCCCGCTATGGTCCCTCATCAATATGAAGAACTATTCGTCAATGAATGTTCAGTATTCCCGAGGCTGTCCCTTCAACTGCGAGTTCTGCGATATCATCATCCTCAATGGGCATAAGCCACGAACCAAAGATAAAGCACAGATGCTCGCCGAACTGGAAGCGCTATATCGTCAGGGCTGGCGGGGTGGCGTATTCATTGTTGATGACAACTTCATCGGCAATAAAAAGAAGCTAAAGTCAGAAATACTGCCGGCCATAATTGAGTGGAGGAAGAGGAAGAAGTATCCCTTTGTCCTGTCCACAGAAGCATCCATAAATCTGGCCGATGATGAAGAACTGATGAGATTGATGGTCGATGCCGGGTTTAACACGGTATTCATCGGCATTGAGACCCCCAATGAGGAAAGCTTGGAGGAATGCGCCAAGTCACAAAACCAAAACCGTGATCTGGTGGCTTCGGTCAAGAAGATTCAGAACTATGGGCTGGAGGTACAGGGAGGGTTTATCGTCGGCTTTGATAGCGACCCACTTTCCATCTTCAAGAGCCAGATCAGCTTCATTCAAAAGAGCGGCATCGTTACCGCCATGGTTGGTCTGCTCAATGCTCCCCCGGGCACCAAACTGTACCGGCGTTTAGAAAAGGAGAACCGCTTGACCAAAGCCCCTACCGGCAACAATACCGATTGCTCGCTCAACTTCATCCCCAAGATGAACTACGAAACACTGATCAACGGCTACAAGCACATCCTCAATACCATCTACTCCCCCGGGCCCTATTACGAACGAGTCAAAACCTTCTTAAGAGAATATAAACCCCAGGTAGGCATAGCCAGCAGACTGGAATTTTATCATATCAAGGCATTCTTTAAGTCCATATGGTTTTTGGGTATCAGAGAAAAGGGGAGGAGATACTACTGGAAGCTATTCCTCTCCACCCTGCTGAAGCAGCCACGGAAATTCCCCCTCTCCATAAGTCTTAGCGTCTACGGGCATCACTTCCGCAAGATTGTTGAGAAGTACATCGCTCTAGCGGTTGAAGACCCGGCCAGCTCCGCTAACTAGGAATCGAGATAAAGCTGGCATCTGAAAGTGCCCCAGTTTATCCTCCTGCGTGGTCAAGGAGGGGGGTCAAAAACTCCCTGCCCCATTTGAATCTCTGTGCAAGCTGGCAGGGAGTTTTAGATTTTGTCTCTTTAAGTGGGCTTGATTTGAGGAATTTACATTGACGAATCATAGTGCTGTTGTTATCATTCTGGTTAATACGGGAGCTTGAATACTAGTTTGAGTGACAGAAGGAGGAGAGCTATGGCTATTGAAAGGGTTAGCATTATCGGCGCCGGGGTAATGGGGATGGGCATCGCTCAGGCGCTTGCCCAACAAGGGCTTGAAGTCCCCATCTATGACCTGGAAAGGTCTATCCTGGAGAGAAGCCTAGAGAGGACACGCCGCAACCTCGAGTCTCTGGTAAGTAAGGAAAAGATAACTGCTGAGGAAGCGGAGAGGATAATCTCCCGCATCAAGATAACCACCAACCTGGAGGACACCACCACCGCCGACCTAATTATTGAAGCTGTCTTTGAGGACATGGAAGTAAAGAAGAAGGTATTTGCCCAGCTGGATGGATTATGCCCCCCGGCCACCATCCTGGCCAGCAATACCTCAACACTCTCACCCACCGAGATCGCTTCGGCAACCAAACGCCCCGATAAAGTAGTCGGCATGCACTGGTTTAATCCGGCACCAGTGATGCGCCTTATAGAGGTTATCAGTGGCGCAGAAACATCTGAGGAAACGGTCCAGGCGGTAATGGAATTCGCAAGGAAGGTGGGCAAAACACCAGTAAGGGTAAACGAGGCTCCCGGAGGCATCGTCAGCCGTATCCTCAGGGGCTATCTCAATGTGGCGGTTGACGTGCTGGCTGAGGGGGTGGCCACCGTTGAGGATATCGACACGGCGATGAAGCTGGGGGCAAACTTCCCCATGGGGCCTTTTGAACTGATTGACCTCATCGGTGTGGACGTCCACACTAATAACTCCGATGCCCTAGCACGTGAGCTGGGTGACCTGAAATATCGCCCCCACGCCCTCCTGCGCAAGATGGTCCGAGCCGGTCATCTGGGACGTAAAACTGGCCGTGGCTTCTATGACTACACCAAATAGGAGGATTGAGATGTCCTACCAGGAAATTATTTATGAGAAAGAGAACGAGCTGGCCATCATCACCTTCAATCGGCCGGAGGTACGCAATGCGCTCAACTATCTGGCCATTGATGAGGCGCTTGAAGCAGCCAGTGACGCTGATGCTGACGATGCGGTAAGAGTCCTTATCTTAACCGGAGCGGGCGATAAAGCCTTTGTGGCCGGGGCGGATATAGAGGAACTGCGGGGGCGGAATACCTTGACCGAGCTGGGCAAACGCTCGGCACGGAGACGGGTACTGGCTAAGTTGCTGGAGACGATGTCCAAACCCACCATCGCCGCCATCAATGGGTTTGCCCTGGGCACGGGACTTGAGCTGGCCATGGCCTGCACCATCAGAATAGCCTCAGATAATGCCAGATTTGGTCAGCCGGAGATAAATCTGGGCATAATGCCAGGAAACGGAGGCACCCAGCGACTGCCCAGGCTGGTGGGTATGGGGCGCGCCATGGAGATGATTCTCACCGGGGACCTCATTGACGCCCAAGAGGCCTATCGTATCGGCCTGGTCAACCGGGTGGTGCCTCAGGCTGAACTTATGCCCTATGTGAAGCAGCTGGCCAGGAAACTGGCCGCCAAATCACCCCTGGCCATCAAGCTGGCCAAGAACGCCATCTATACCGGGCTCAATATGAGCCTTGATGAGGGTATTGAGTATGAAAACAAGATGTTCGCCATCCTATGCGGCAGTGAGGACAAGCAAGAAGGTGTGGCCGCCTTTCTGGAAAAGCGCCCACCCAATTTTCGAGGCCGCTAGTAAATTTGCTTTGCGGCAACCCTGTCATAACCAGAAGAATAAAGGAGTAAGTGAACATGGCCGATAGAGAAGTTGTCATCATAAACGGAGCCAGAACCGCCATAGGCAAGTTTGGCGGCGCGCTGAAAAATCTTACCGTCATTGATATTGGAGTGGCTGCGGTAAAAGGGGCTCTGGAGAGGTCTGGCATCAAGCCAGAAGATATTGACGAGGTGATAATCGGGCATGCCCGCCAGGCAGGAACCGGGCCTAATGCCGCCCGCATCGTTTCGGTTAAGGCGGGTATACCGGACAGTGTGCCCGCCTTCGGAGTTCAGCAAGCCTGTATCTCAGGGCTTCAAGCGGTAATGCTGGCCGCCAATAGTATTAAATCAGGGCACGCCGAGGTTGTCCTGGCTGGTGGGATGGAACACCACAGCAGCATTCCCTACTTAAGCTTAAACACTCGCTGGGGAGCACGCCTGGGTGATGTGGTGCTGGAGGATGCCATGTTTAAAGACGGCTACCGGTGTGGCATAGAAGAAAAACTAATGGGGGAGCTGACCGAAGGGCTGGCGCAGAAGTACGGAATCGGCCGGGAGGAGCAAGACCAGTTCGCCCTGGAGAGCCAGCAAAAGGCGGATGCGGCCAAGAAAAAGGGGTTTTATGCCAAGGTAATTGTGCCCATTGAAGTAGAGCAGAAAGAGGGGCCTCCTCTCTTGTTCCAGGAGGATGAGCATCCCCGCAGCGATACCACTCTGGAGCGCTTGGCTAAATTGAGACCAGCTTTTGTCAAGGAAGGGACGATCACTGCCGGCAACTCCTCGGGCATCACCGATGGAGCCTGTGCCCTGATTGTGATGTCGAAGGAGAGAGCTGATGAGCTCAAGCTCAAACCGCTCGCCTTCATCCGTTCCTATGCCACGGCTGGCGTGGAACCAAAGTATTTTGGCATTGGCCCGGTACCGGCCACAAAAAAGGCGCTGCAGCTAGCTGGGCTCACGCTGGATGACATTGACCTCATTGAGATCAACGAGGCCTTTGCCGCTCAGGTGCTCGCCGTAATCAAAGAACTGAAACTCGATAGGAGCAAAGTGAATGTGCACGGTGGCGCTATCGCCTTGGGTCACCCCACTGGCATGTCCGGGGCCAGGCTGGCCCTGGAGCTACCCTACGCTCTGGAGGAGAAGAATGGGCGCTATGGCATAGTTACCATCTGCGGTAACGGTGGCCACGGCGGGGCCATGGTGTTAGAAAGAGCCAGGTATTAGCCAATAAAGCAAAATGCTCACCAGTGAATACCTTGAATAGATAAAGAGATTCGTCTTACGGTACCGGAGAAGAAGAGTGGCACATTGTACCTCGCTGTTATTGACAATAGAGATTCCCGCCTGAACTTGGCTAAGCAACTGGGCGGATGAATCAGTGGTGCTTCCCTCGGAACATGGCGTGACGACTGCCGAGGCATTCAGCTGATGGCGTGCAAGGAAAAAAATGACCGTGTTATACTCATATAGACTACAAAGCTGGGGGGAGGCATGAGATTCAAAGATAAGGTGACCATTGTCACTGGCAGCGCACGTGGCCTTGGCAGAGCCATCGCTCGTGGTTTTGCTGCGGAAGGGGCTCAGGTAATAATCTTAGACAAGTCAGAGGAAGAAGCTAATAAGACCGCCAAAGAGATAGAATCTGAGGGAGGTAGAGCGGTAGCGCTGAAGGTTGACGCTACCCAAGGGCAGGAGGTCATTGATGCGGTTGCAAAAATCGCTAAGGAATGGGGCAGAATAGACATCCTGATCAACAACATCGGTTGGAATGAGTGCGTACCCTTCTTAGAAACTGATGAAGACCTCTGGCGTCTCTCATTGGACATTAACTTACTGGTTCCACTGCGTTTCTGCCGTGCCGTTTTGCCCCATATGGTGAAGCAGAAGTACGGCAGGGTTGTCAATATCGCCTCTATTGCCGGCAGGCAACCTAGGCCCCTTGCTGTCGCTTATAGTGCGGCCAAGGCTGGAGTCATCGCGATTACCCGTTCACTGGCCGTAGCCATGGCTCCCTACAATATACGAGTCAATTGTGTGGCCCCTGCGCTTATTGAGACGGAACTACTGAGGACGCAAGCCAGCCGTGAGTACCTTCAACCCATATTGGACCAGACGGCACTACGGAGATTGTGCCAGCCTGAGGAGGTAGCTGCCGCGGTGCTGTTTTTGGCCTCGGACGAGGCATCTTATGTTGTGGGCGAGAGCCTGCATGTGGATGGTGGGAATTGCATGCTCTGAGAAACAGCTTCCCGAGCACTCCACATCGATTTACTTCGGGGTATGCACCTTCTTGAAACCCTCAAGCGTAGGCGGTGGCGAAGTGACGGCAAGAACCTTCAGTTCCGTCTGCCCGGTGTTCAGCAGTTGGTGTACTGTTTTCGGAGGAACAAAGACACAACTGCCCGGGCCAATTTCTTCTTCCTCCTCCCCAACCCTGACGCGGCCGGTTCCCCCAACTACATACCAGATTTCTTCGGCGTCATCGTGGACGTGTGGATTAGATGAAGAACCCTGGCCGATTATTACAATTCCAGCCCAAAATCTGCGGGAACCTACCGTCCAAGGTGCTATCAGGTGCTTTATCTCCCTGGCATGAGGCGGCATTAAGTGCTCACCCTTCACTTCATGTTCCCTGACATGTTTCATCGGGACCTCCTCCATAAACGCCATTAGCCGACCTATCCAAGCCGGAGGTAGCCGAGCTACCTCCGGCTTGTTCTCCACTAGACCAAAACCTTGCCCTTATCCAGCACCACCTTGCCATCAAACTCGACAATAGCTTCCTTGTACGAGATGTCAATGTGGCACGGTGCCTTGACCTTGCCGCCAATGGCGTAGTTGCTGCCCAAGCCATGGTGACCATTACCAAGTCTGCCACAAGCATCCAAATTAGTGGCATAAAGCCGGCAGAA
>MTNR01000009.1 GCA_002011495.1 Dehalococcoides sp. JdFR-56
GGTGCCGCAGGGTTGCCTGGCCGGAGCTGGCTGGCTCCAAGCAAGCTGTTGGGCAGGGTCGAGGGCAGGTGCACGGCCTCACTTATTATTTTGGCCAAGGTATTTAAGAAGGCAGATCTCTAAAAGATGAACTCGCTCCTTGCGCAAACCAAACGGACGCTGCGCCATCTTGATATCAAGGCGAGAAAGAGGCTGGGCCAGCATTTCCTGGTTGATAGAGAGGTGCTGGGAAGGATAATCGCCGCCGCCGAGCTTGGCCCCAGCGACGTCGTTCTGGAGATAGGCCCTGGCCTGGGCATCCTGACCAAGGAGCTGGCCAAGAGAGCGGGACAGGTCATCGCCATTGAACTGGATGATAGGCTGGCGGTGCTCTTAAAAGAGCGGCTATCTTCTCTTGCCAACGTCACCGTCCTCAATGAGGACGTGCTCCACATTGACCTGGCCAAGCTGTTCAGCACGCCAACCTCCTATAAAGTAGTGGCCAACCTGCCCTACTACATCACCTCCCCCGTCCTGCGCCACTTCCTTGAGGCCTCCCTCAAGCCAGAAACCATGCTGGTTATGGTGCAAAGGGAGGTGGCCGAGGCCATCGTCGCCGGGCCCGGCAAGAGAAGCGTGCTCAGCATCAGCGTTCAGTTTTACGGGAAGCCGGAAATCGTGAGCTATGTGCCCCCCCAAGCCTTCTACCCAGCGCCAGCGGTTGAGTCAGCCATACTGCGCATTGAGGTTTACCCTCAGCCCGCGGTGGCCGTAACCGATGAGCGGGGCTTCTTTGACATGGTGCGGGCCGGATTTGCCGCCGCCCGCAAGCAGATCGCCAACTCCCTGGCCCAGGGCTTAAAATTACCCAAGGATGAGGTCCTGACCTTGCTACAAAGAGCCGAGATAGCCCCCCAGCGGCGGGCGGAGACCCTGACCCTCGAGGAGTGGGCCAAATTATGGCAGGTTTTCGCCGAGGTAAGGAAGAAAAACAATGCTAACAGTACTAGCGCCAGCCAAGTTGAATCTGACCCTTGAGGTTTTAGCTAGACGCCCAGACGGTTACCATGAAATCCGCAGCGTCTTCCAAGCGATAAGCCTGTGTGACATCCTGCGCTTTCAGCCCAGCCCGAAGGTCACCTTCAAATCCGATACGCCAGAGTGGGCCCCAGAAAAGAGCCTGGCGAGCAAAGCCGCCAGCCTGCTTCAGGAGATCAGCGGTGCTTCTCAAGGGGCCACCATAGAGGTGAGCAAACGCATCCCTCTGGTAGCCGGGCTGGGTGGGGATAGCAGCGATGCCGCTGCCACCCTGCGCGGGCTGAATGAGCTCTGGAGACTGAAATTACCCCAAGGCAAGCTGCTGGAACTGGCGGCAAAGCTAGGCTCGGATGTGGCCTTCTTCCTCTACGGGGGCACCGCCTTGGTGGAGGGGAGGGGTGAGGTGGTAACCCCCCTGCCCCCACTCCCCCAGCGATGGGTCGTCCTGGTGGTGCCCAAGGTGCCCCAGATTCCGGAGAAGACAAAGCAGCTCTATGCCAGCCTCAAAACCAGCCACTACACCGGTGGAGAGATTACCCAGCGGCTGGTAGAGGAACTGAGGAAAGCTAAAGGGCCCTCCACTCTGTTTAATACTTTTGAGAATGTAGCTCTAGCCCGCTTCCCTGAGCTTAAAGTGTATCGGGACCATCTGCTCAAGCTGGGCGCCCCTGAGGTTCACCTCGCCGGGTCAGGGCCAACGCTATTCAGCCTGCTAGAAAGTAAATCCCAGGCCGAAGATTTATACACCCACTGCCGAGAGCAGGGAATGGAGACGTATCTGGCGCAGACGCTGGACGGGCTTTATCCGCCCACCGGAAGCAGATAGGCGGGCGTGACATCATACGGCTTGGGACTCCAGCCCATGGGCTCTTTCCCCGAGGTATCAAGATACCAGTAGCGTCTGCCATCCTGATATATCCAAGAGTTTCCGTACATCTTCTCCTCAGGGACATAGATGCCCAGCCCCATATGGTCAAACCCCTCGAAGAAGATGATGGCCACATCGTAACCCATCTCGGTCAAAATAGCCGCCAGCAAGATGGAGGTATCCTCACAGTCACCCCCCTGCTCAAACAGCGTCTCCACCGGATAGCGGGGGTATTCCAGGTAACCGGGCGTGGTGGCGTTATCCGCAGTATAGGTCAGGCTCTGGACAAACTTGAGCACAAAGCGGACCTTGTCAAGCTCACCGAGGCCACCGGCATGGGCCTCATCCTCAAGCTGACGAACCAGGCTATAAATTATGGCATCATCGCCAGGGTCGGTGGCCATGGCGGTGTACTTGGCCAGAACCCTGGCGGCAATTTCATTCTTGCTCAGCCCGTTCTCATAACTGGGCCGCGGCCTCTCCTTATACTCACGATAGTCCTTCACAGGTATGGTGAGGGTCAGATGGTGCTCACTGTGCTTGGGCGCCTCAAACCGGTAGTGAATGGCAGCGAGCCCATCAAAGCGGGAAAACAGCGCCCAGCCCAGGAAGATGACCACCAATATCAGTGGGCTTATCCAAGCTAGATGCACCTTTTTGACCACCGTTACCTACCTCTCCGCTTCAGCCAGCAACCTCTTGACCAGGCTCTCCTCGTCACGCTTGGTCTTCACCTTCCCGTCTAGCCTGGCCTCAAGGAGCCGTTTCAGCGTTTCCTTGATTTTAGGGCCCGGCGCTATCCCCATCCTCATTAAGTCCCCGCCATTGAGGGCCGGTTTAATATAACGGAGCTTACTGAGAAATAGATTAAGATGCTGGCAGGCCACCGCAGATTCACCGGCCAGCGCATTGGCCATCACGGCTGGTGTAGCATAGCCACAAACTAGGGAGTAAATGCGGCTCGGCGAAAGCTCCGGGTCAGTCAGCGAGGCGAGCTCGTTTTTCAGGCTGATGGTATCTCGTAGCGCCTGGGCGGCCAGTTTGGGCAACCTGAGGCGGGAAATGAGCTGCTCGGCCTCCTCCCCACTCAGACGGTAGCCGAGCAGTGAAAGGTAAAGCCCAAAGGAAGACGCATCAGGAACGCTCAGGCAGCGGGCCTCTCTGAATTTCCCAGCAAGCCACTCATCCCCCTTGAGCTTGGGATGCAGCCTGGCCAGCACCCCCAAGGCATCGGCGCGCTGCAGCACTTTCTCGGGATATTCCTCCTTTAAGGCAAGCTCCAGCTCATGCCGCAGCCGGTCGCCGCTGAGCCTATCCAAGTAGGCTATATCTCGTTTTAGCCACCGCAGGGTAACCGTCTCCAACTCAAAACCAAGCCGCTGCTCATAGCGCAGACCACGCCAGATGCGGGTGGCATCATCGATGAAGCTTCTCTCATGCAGCACGCGGATGAGCTTACCCTCAAGGTCACTCCGGCCACCATAGAGGTCAAGGAGCTGACCATAAGCACTGGGGCCGAGCTCAACCGCCATGGCGTTGATGGTGAAGTCACGGCGGAAAAGGTCATCCTTGATTGAGGCGGGCTTGACCACGGGTAGGGCGCATGGCTCAGGGTAGCTCTCAGAGCGGGCGGTGGTGAAGTCAACGCTCCAATCATCCCACCGCAGCTTGGCCGTGCCGAAGCGCTGATGAGTGGTGACCTTTCCCCCTTTGACGTCCGCCATCTCGCGCGCCAGGCTGATGGCATCGCCCTCCAACACCAGGTCAAGGTCAAAGTTAGCCCGCTCCAGGAGCAAATCCCGCACCACCCCGCCGACGAGGTAGAGCCTCTGCCCATGGCGCTGCGCCACCTCACCCGCGAGCTGCATAAATGCGGTTAGCTCTTCTGGTAGTTGCTTTTTGATGATGGCGGCTAGATTGATAGCAGTGGAGGTTTTGACCATCGAAGCCTGCCTTATAGTTAAGATTATAGCACAGGTTCCAGCACAATCTCCCATTTGTTATTTAGCCCGCATCTTCGTATAATTACAAATATTATGAGAGTCGTCGCCATCGTGGGCATGGCCGGAGCCGGCAAAACGGAGGTGGCCCGTCTCTTTGAGCGCCACGGCTTTACCAGGATACGGTTTGGCGATGTCACCGATGAGGAGATAAAGAAGCGAGGCTTGGACCTAAACGAGGAAAATGAGCGCCGCATAAGGGAGCTTCTCCGCGATGAATACGGGATGTCCGCCTACGCCCGCCTCAATCTACCCAGAATTGATGCCGCTCTCAAACGCTCCAACGTGGTCATTGACGGGCTCTACTCCTGGGAGGAATATCTCTTCCTCAAGGACCATTACGGGGAGGATTTCAGCGTGGTGGCCGTCTGGGCCTCACCCAAGACAAGATATGCCCGCTTGGGCCGCCGGCTGGTCCGGCCGCTCAGCCCAGAGGAGGCCGCCAGCCGTGACCGGGCGGAGATAGAGAATACCAACAAGAGCGGCCCTATTGCCATGGCCGATTTTAGCATCAGCAATGAAGCCTCACTCGCCAGCCTGAAAGAAGAAGTGGAGAGGATTATCGCCAAACTGAGATGAAAAGAATAACCCGGCCAGATGCTGACGAATATTTTCTGAAAATAGCCTCGGTGGTCGCCGAGCGCTCAACCTGCCGCCGCCATCATGTCGGGGCGGTGGCGGTAAGAGATAAGCACATCTTGGCTACGGGCTACAATGGCGCCCCCGCCGGGGCCAAAGACTGCCTTGAGATCGGCTGCCTGCGGGATGAGCTGGGCATACCCTCAGGGACACGCCATGAAATCTGCCGCGGCATTCACGCTGAGCAGAACGTCATCATTCAGGCCAGCCTGCATGGTGTCAGCCTGGAGGGGAGCACCATCTACTGCACCCATACCCCCTGTGTCTTGTGCGCCAAGATGCTGGTCAACGCCAAAATAAAAAGGTTTGTCACCTTCGGCAGCTATAATGACCGCACCTTTGCCGACCTCTTCCAGGAAGCCGGTATTGAGATTGATATCAAGAAAAGACCTCCCGCCAGAATAACCTTCCTCGATTGACCTTGCACTGAGGAGAGAATAAGGTTAAGCGCGGCCGTCTCATAAAATAGTCCCCTAGCCTGCCTCTCTGACCAACTCCCGGATGCGCTTTAGAGCCTCATCTATGTCCGCGGCGCTGACCATGCGGTGGGTGACCGCCCGCACGCTCCGCCCGCCACGGGAGAGCATCCTGACCCCACGGGCCCCGGCCCGGGGCACGAAATCAGCCACACCCGGCGGGAACTCAAAGTTGACGATATTCGTCTGCACCTTCTCCAGACGAACGCTGAAGCCGGGAATATCGGCCAGCCCCTCAGCCAGGCGCCGGGCGTTGGCATGGTCTTCCGCCAGGCGGCTCACCATCTTCTCCAGCGCCACGATTCCGGCGGCGGCAATGACCCCCACCTGGCGCATCCCCCCGCCCAGCATCTTGCGCCACTTGCGCGCCTTCTCCACGGCCTCCCTAGTGCCGCAGAAAAGAGAGCCCACCGGGGCACTGAGCCCCTTGGAGAGACAAAAACAGACCGAGTCCGCCGGCGCGGCAAGTGAACTCGCCGGGATACCTAGGGCAACAGCAGCATTGAAGATGCGGGCTCCATCCAGATGAACCTTGAGCCCATGCTGGTGGGCGAGCTGGCTTATCTCAGCGGTGTACTCGGGAGTAAGCACGGTACCCCCGCAGCGGTTATGGGTATTCTCCAGACAGAGCAGAGTGGTTGTCGGATGGTGGATATCACTGGGACGGATGGCCTGCAGCACGGCGTCAGGGTCCATCTGGCCATCATCCTCATCGGATACAGCGCGCATCACCACCCCTCCCAGCGCCGAAGCACCCCCCACCTCGTACCAGAAGGTATGTGACTGGCTGCCGACGATGATCTCATCGCCAGGACGGGCGTAGGTCAGCACGGCGATGAGGTTACTCATGGTGCCGCTGGGGGTGAAAAGGGCGGCCTCCTTCCCCATCATCTGGGCGGCCAGCTCCTCCAGGCGGTTGACGGTGGGGTCCTCCCCGTGCACGTCATCCCCCAGCTCAGCCTGGTACATGGCTTGACGCATCTCCTCTGTGGGCAGGGTTACTGTATCGCTGCGTAGGTCAATAATCTTCATACCGAACACCTTTCGCTGATTTTCTTCATATGATAGCATATCCCGCCAAAGCCTGGCAGCCGCCTAAGGCTGATTGATTTTTATCCCCGCATATGCTTAAATTACCCTATAGAAAGGAGTGGCCAAAGTTGGAAGACCTGAAATTGAAGGCGACTCCCCGCAACGTGCTGGGGAAGAAGACCCGATTTCTGCGCCGGCAAGGGATTACCCCTGTCCACCTCTACGGGCATAATGTCAAATCGCTGGCGCTGCAGTGTGATACTGATGAGCTAGAGCATCTCATCGCTCAGGCCGGGAGAACCAGGCTCATCAGCCTTGAGATTGACAGTGATAGGCCGAGGACCGTCTTTGTCCGGGAGATTCAGCGCCACCCCATCAACCACGAGCTGCTTCACGTTGATTTCTATCAGGTGAAGAAGGGCGAAAAGATACTGGTAGATGTACCCATTGTCCTGGTTGGTGAAGCTCCCGCCATGAAGGGGAAGGGGCGCATGCTGGTGCACGGTATCACCAGCCTGAGCATCGAGTGTCTCCCCGGCAGCGTGCCGCCTCAAATCGAGGTTGACTTAAGTCAGTTGGAGGAGGTGGAGCAGGCGATCCACGTCAGGGACATCACCCTCGGCCCGGAGGTCACCGTCCGCAATGACCCAGAGCAGCTAGTGGTCAAGGTGAGCCAGGCGGTGGTGAAGGAAGCTGTCGAGGAAGCCGTGCCCGAGGCTGTGGAAGAGGTTGAGGCTGAGGTTGAGGCCAAGGCTGAAGCGGAAGCGCCCGCCGAAGAAGAAACCCCAGAGCCGCCCGCTGCCGAATCTTAAGGCGGATAACTAGCCGAAGTCACCGCCGACCGTGTTCGCCCCGAGCTATCCCATCCGGTACAAGAGCAGCCCTGAGGGCAGCTTGGGGTAAAAGTAGGTTGATTTCCGGGGCATCCTATCGCCGGCATCAGCGATGGCCTTGATCACCTCTGCCCTGACCGGGCGCAAGAGACAAGCTAGCTGGTAGTCTTGAGCCCGCACTCTATTTAGCGCGTCCCTCATATCATAGCTGTAGGCGAGGAATGGGCCCCCTCTATCCAGGCTCAGCCCCAGCAGCTTCTCCAGTATGACATGGTCAACGATGCTGACATCCAGCCTTTGGTATATTTCAGAGTGAGCGGCGGGCATCATCCGGCCGATGGCCTCAAAATCCCCTGGCTTAAGCAGCAGAAGGTTTCCCCCAGCCAGGCCAAAAAGGGCTAGCCCCACCTGACTTGTCTCCCCGCTAAGCAGGTTACCCGAGCGCTGCCAGACATCGGGTGAGCTAAGCGGCAACTCCTCTATCTCGAAGAGCATTTTTAGCTTGGCCAGCAGCCCATCAAGCGCTGATTTGGCCACGCCGCGCACCAGCCGGTGCGGAGGTAGGATGATAAGCCCGGGGTCAGCCAAATCCACCAGCGTCATCATGACAAAATCAAACCCCTCCTCCCCTGATGCTGCGCCGGCACGCCGCTCCCGCTGGTAGGCCAGAGCGCTCTCATAGCGGTGATGCCCGTCAGCGATGTAAAGTGGCTCATCCGCTAGACTACGGCGTATCTCGCCGATGACCTCAGCCTCAGTGAGCGTCCAAAGCTTGTGCCTCTCTCCATCTGCGGTGCTGAAGCTGAGCAGAGGCTGGCGCTTCTCCTGGCCAGCCAGCAATGAGGAGATACGCTTTCCTCGGTCATGAAACAGCGCCAGAATAGGGCTGGTATTGGCCCGCAGAGCACGCAGCAGATTCAGCCGGTCCCCTTTAGGTTCGGTTAACGTCCCCTCATGCGGACGCACTATCCCTTTATCCCACTCCTCCAGCCTGACCCGGGCGATAAGACCACGGCGCCTATACTCCCTCCCCTGGTGGGAGAAATAGTGGTCGTGGAGATAGATGGCTGGCGTTTCATCGCTGACGAGGACGCCCTGCTCCAGCCACCGCTGGAAGGTAGCCGCGGCGCGAGCGTATTTATTCTCTACCGCCTCCCCCGGCGATTCCTGGCCAAACTCCAGGCGGACAAAATTGTACTGGCTGCGCTGATAAAGCTCCCGCTGCATCTGCGGGGTGATGATGTCATAGGGCGGGCAGATGACCGCCGCTAGGTCACCCACCAGTGCCTCATTGTAGCGCACACCCGGAAAAGGACACACGTCAGCCATAGCGAAAACTTCTCCTTGCTGAGAATCTCCAGATGAGGAGGCCGCTAACAGTTTAGCGCATTCCCGCCCCCGAGCACAAGCAGACCAAAGGGGAAGACGGCCAAGATATCAGCCGGATGGGTTAGCTTCCACACCCAGGCTTTCAAATCCCCCTCCAAATGGTATAATAGTTGCGGTAAGCAGGAATACCTTCTGATAAAAATGGACCCGTAACCAAGATAGAAAAAGGCTTGGAGAAAGGTATGCTGAGCATAAGACAGGCGACGCTGGATGACCTGGACGCCATCACCGAGATCTACAATGAGGCCATCCTCAAAACCGTAGCCACCTTTGACACCGAGCCAAAAACCATGGAGGAACAGAAGCGCTGGTTTGCCGGCCATGGGCCAAAGTACCCCATAATGGTGGCGGAAGAAGATGGGCTCATCGTGGGCTGGGCATCCCTCAGCATGTGGTCTGACCGGTGTGCCTACGCTGATACTGCGGAAATCTCGCTTTACGTTAGGGAAACGCATCAGGGCAGAGGCATCGGGAAGAAGCTCTTGGAAGCCATCCTCCACGAGGGCGAGAAGGCCGGCCTGCACACCGTGGTTGCCCGCATCACCGAGGGCAATGCCGTAAGCATCCATCTGTTCAAGTCAGCTGGCTTCGAGCACATCGGCGTGATGCGGGAAGTGGGGCGGAAATTCGGCAGGCTCCTTGATGTACACCTTCTGCAGAAAATCTATGGATAACTAACCACGAGAAATTCGCCTATTCTCTTCCCCTCACTGGGCATAAATGCCCCCTGCCAACTGTATCCCCCAGCCAGGGAGAGCCCAAGAAAGGCTCCGTCTTTTTTTCTTTGAATAAACCATCTGAAGCCAGCGTAAGGAAAAGGTGATATACTGTATATAGAATACCGCCCAGCAGGACCATCTCATGCCCAAGTTTGAAATCGTCTCTGATTTTAAGATGACCGGGGACCAGCCCCAGGCGGTGGAGAAGCTGGTGGAGGGCCTAAATAAGGGCTACAAGCACCAGACGCTGCTTGGGGTTACCGGCAGCGGCAAGACCTTCACCATGGCCAACGTCATCGAGCGGGTGCAGCGGCCCACCCTGGTCATCTGCCATAATAAAACCCTGGCCGCCCAGCTTGCCAGCGAGTTCCGGGAGTTCTTCCCCAATAACGCCGTAGAATACTTTGTCAGCTACTATGACTACTACCAGCCTGAGGCCTATATCCCCCGCACTGATACCTACATTGAAAAAGAGATTGACATCAACGAGGAAATTGATAAACTGCGCCACGCCGCCACGCGCGCCCTCTTTGAGCGCCGCGATGTGCTCATCGTGGCTTCTGTATCCTGCATCTACAGCCTGGGGGAGCCTGAGGAATACCGCAGCTTTGTGGTCACGCTGAAACGGGGGGAGAACTACGGCCGCCAGAAGCTGCTGCGCAAGCTGGTGGATATGCAGTACGAGCGCAATGACATTGACTTCACCCGTGGTAAGTTCCGGGTGCGCGGCGATACCTTGGAAATACAGCCCTCCTATGAGGAGCTGGCCCTGCGCATTGAATTCTTCGGCGATGAGGTTGACCGCCTGGTTCAGATTGACCCGCTCACCGGCGAGGTGCTGGCCGAGCTTGATTCGGTGGATATCTACCCCGCCAAGCACTTTGTCACCTCGCACGATAAATTGATGCTGGCCATCCAGAGCATCGAGCAGGAGCTTAAAGAGAGGGTGGCTGAGCTCAAGGCGCAGGGGAAAATGCTGGAGGCGGCCCGGCTGGAGGCGCGCACCAACTATGACCTGGAGATGCTTCGCGAGGCAGGCTACTGCCATGCCGTGGAGAACTACTCCCGCCATCTCTCCGGTCGTCCACCAGGTAGCCCTCCTTGGACCCTGCTCAACTACTTCCCAGATGACTACCTGCTCTTCATTGATGAATCCCACATGACCCTGCCCCAGATCCGGGGGATGTATCACGGGGACCGCTCCCGCAAGGAAGTGCTGGTGGAATACGGTTTTCGGCTGCCCTCAGCGCTGGACAACCGCCCGCTCAACTTCACCGAGTTCAACGAGCGCATCAACCAGGTCATCTACGTCTCCGCCACTCCCTCTGATTATGAGTATGAGCACAGCCAGCAGGTGGTGGAGCAGCTGGTTCGCCCCACCGGCCTCCTCGAGCCCACGGTTGAAGTCAAGCCCACCAAGGGACAGATCGATGACCTCCTGGACCAGATCAAGATTCGGGTGGATAGGGGGGAGCGCTGCCTGGTAACCACCCTGACCAAGCGGATGGCAGAGGAGCTGGCGGAGTACCTGATTGAGATGGGAATCAAGACGCACTACTTGCATTCCGAGATTGACACGCTGGAAAGGGTGGAGATACTGCGCGATCTCCGCCTTGGGGTGTATGATGTGGTGGTGGGCATCAACCTGCTGCGGGAGGGGCTTGACTTGCCCGAGGTGAGCCTGGTGGCCATCCTGGACGCCGATAAAGAGGGCTATTTGCGCTCAAAAGAGGCCCTGATTCAGACCATGGGGCGCGCCGCCCGCCACGTGGACGGGCACGTCATCATGTACGCCGATACGATAACCAGCTCCATGGACGCCGCCATCAAGGAGACCCAGCGCCGTCGCCAAATTCAGGAGACGTACAACCGCGAGCATGGCATCACCCCGCAGAGCATCAGAAAAGCCATCAGAGACATCACGGAACGGGTGCGGGTGGTGGCGGAAGCCCGGGCCCCTTACGCGCCGGAGGCCCCGGCCTCTAGAGAAGACATAGCCCGCCTGATCAAAGAGCTGGAGACCCAGATGAAGGCCGCGGCCAGAAGCCTGGAATTTGAGAAGGCGGCACTCCTGCGCGACCGCATCATTGAGCTGCGAAAGGAGTTTGATTACACAGAAATAAAAACCTGACCTGTTCGGTGAGGAAAAGATGCCCATCTTGATCGTCACCACGGAGAAATCAGGTTTGGACAAATACAGTCAGGAGATAGCTAGGAGACTAAAGGTGAGGAAAATTGAAAGCCGGAGGTATCTCTCTTTGCTGGAATCCTACCGGCTGTCAAGGATGATTCAGAGGCTGGATGACATCGTTCACCTGCCCAATCAAAATTTTGCCCGATACGCCATCTTCTTAAAAAGCCCCTTCATCATTACGGTGCATGACCTGGTGAGGAGCTGCTTTGGCTTTGACCGGGAGACGCTCGCCGAGAGGGTACTGCTGAAGCTGGATAAAATGGGTATCAAGCGGGCAAGCCACGTCATCGCCGTTTCCCACTGCACCAAAAATGACCTGGTCAGCTACCTCAAGATTCCACAGCAAAAAATCAGCGTCATCTACAACGGGGTAGACCATGATGTCTTCAAGCCCTATGACGTAAAGCCGCTGGATAATCCATATATCCTCTATGTTGGCTCAGAGAGGCCACGCAAGAACTTGGGCCGGCTGTTTTACGCCTTCGCCAAACTGAAAAGAGATTTCCCCGAGCTGAAATTGGTCAAAGTAGGAGAGCCGGGGAGGTCAGGGAAATACCGCACCCAAGTGCTGAGGCAACTAGACAACTTAGGAATCACCCGAGAGGTTATCTTCGTTGGCCACCTCACCGGCGCGGAGCTAGCCCGCTATTACTCTGGGGCGGCGTTACTTGCCTATCCCTCCCTGTACGAGGGATTTGGGCTGCCCCCGCTGGAGGCTATGGCCTGCGGCTGCCCAGTGGTAACCTCCAACACCTCCGCTCTGCCCGAGGTGGTGGGGGACGCCGGCATCATGGTTGACCCCTATGACAGTAACAGCCTGGCCCAGGCGATGGCACGGGTTCTCACCGATAAGAATTTGAGAGAGGAGATGGTGAGAAAGGGGTTTGAGCAAGCCAGAAAATTCTCCTGGGAAGAGACCGCTAGGCAAACGCAAGAGGTCTATAATAAGGTGCTGGCAGGCGGATGAGGGAAATGAACCACCAGTTTATGCATATAGAGACGAGACAAGAGCGCCGGGAAAGAAAGCTCAAGAAAAAGCGGGAGCGGATGCGCGTTCATGGTAAGAACCTGGCCCGGATATATATGGACGCGATTCTTAAGAGGTTAAAACGAAGAAAGAAGTGAACCAAGCAGGGCTTGAACTTCAGCCCCTCACGCTGATTGTTCCCCTCCCCCTCCTTCTCTCCCAAACCCCTCCTCCTCAAGCTGCTCCATGAGGCGGGCGGCTCTGGGATAGCCGATGTGCAAGCGCCGCTGCAGGAAAGAGGTTGAGATGTGCTGGTGCTGCCGCGCCAGCTCCCGAGCCGACTCCAAGAGCGGGTCTTCAGGGCGGCCACCGCGAGCAGCCCCTGCCGGAGGTGGGGCCAGCTCGTCAATCTTGAGCCGGGTCACCTCCTCTTGCCGCTGGCTGTTCCAGAAATAGACCAGCCTCTCCACCTCGGCATCGGAGACAAAGCACCCCTGCAAACGTTTCGGCTTGGCCGCCTCCGTGGGCATATAGAGCATGTCCCCCCGGCCCAGAAGCTTCTCGGCGCCGGCGCCATCCAAAATGGTGCGCGAATCCACCTGAGAGGTAACGGCAAAGCTGATGCGGGTGGGGAAGTTGGCCTTGATCAGGCCGGTGACCACATCCACCGATGGCCGCTGCGTGGCCACCACCAGGTGAATGCCGGTGGCTCGGGCAAGCTGGGCCAGGCGGCAGAGGGTATGCTCCACCTCATCAAAGCCAGCCATCATCAGGTCGGCCAGCTCATCAATGACCAACACGATGTAGGGCAGCTTCTCCGCTCCCTTACGGTTCTTATTGTAGCTCTCAATGTTGCGGGCCCCGGCGGTGGCCAGTTTCTGATAGCGCTGGTCCATCTCCTGGCTGAGCCAACGCAAGGCGCCCAGCGCTTTGTTGGTATCCACGATAACCGGAGCCGCCAGATGAGGGATGCTGTTGTAAGGGGTCATCTCAACCCGCTTGGGATCAATCAAAATGAAGCGGACATCAAAGGGGGTATTGTGCAGGAGCAGACAGCAGATAATAGCGTTGAGGCAGACCGTCTTCCCGCTCCCGGTGGCCCCGGCGATAAGCAGATGAGGCATGCGAGATAAATCCGCGGCCACTGATTCGCCACCAGCCCCCTTCCCCAGGGCGATGGCCAGCTTGGACCTGGCCTCTATTTTCTGGAAGGTGTTGGTCTCAATGACGCTGCGCAGGCTGACCGAGCTGATGCTGGTGTTGGGCACCTCAATGCCGACGATGGATGTGCCCGGCACCGGGGCCTCAATCCTGATGCTAGGTGCCGCCAGCGCCAGTGCCAAGTCATTGGCCAGGGAGGTGATCCGGTCCACCTTGACCCTAGTCTTGGAGACCTCCTCCAGCACCACCCTGACCTCCCCGTCCTTGCCCCGCTCTCTCCTCTCCCTTACCTTCCTATCCCAGCCCGGCTCCACCCCAAACTGGGTGACCGTGGGGCCAGCGTTTATCTGCACCACTTTAGCCTCAACGCCGTAACTCGCCAGGGCATCCTCAATGATCTTGGCTCTGCGTATATTATCCGCCTCGCCAAACTCGACTTCCGGGGTTCGGTCCAGGATATCAATCGGTGGCAAGCGCCAGCCATCAACGGTAACCAGGTCAGCTGATTGCCCGTATTTCTTCCACACCTCCTGCGCCACCTGCCGCAATTCCTGAGGGGTCGGCGCCGGGGCAGCCGCCTGGGCGGGGGCCTTCTCCGGTGGCGTCACCAGTGGAGACTTGGGGAGTGCCTTCTCCGGTGGCGCCACTGGTTTCTCCATCTCCCGGGGTGGGGCTGGCTTCTCCTCAACGGTGGGCCTGACCTGAGTAGTAGAAATGGACGCTTCCCGCCACTCCTCCCGGAGCTGCTTCTCCAGATACTTGGGAACCCGTGATGGCCGTTTCTGGAACTGACCACGCAGCCACGAAGCTAGGCCAGTGAGCAAGCGCAGACAGGCCCGGGGGGCAACCAGGATAACCCCGAGGACCACCATCCCTAGGATGCGGAGCGCATTCTCAATATCCGGAGCAGCATACCTGATGATGGTTTCCCGGCCAAAGCTGCCACCCAGCTCAAAAAGGCCAAGCACCCCCCACACCGCCAGGATGAGGAAGGTAACCCCCAGCCAGCGGTGAAGACGGAGGACGAATGAAGATAACCTGCGCCGCTTGGCCTGGACAATGATGGTAATAATGGCGGCGGCGATGAATACCAGCCCCCAACCAAACAGGGCGGTGAGCCCGGGCCACTGCCAGAAGATGACCGCGGCGGCTATCACCAGCAGGATAAAGTTGCGCACTGGGGGTAGCAGCAGCAAGCGGAAGAACTGCCCCAGCCATGAGCGGCGGGGCCGGCCCCTGGGGAATCCATCGTCTATTTTACGTTTCTTCCTCGCCATCTCACCGTTTGCCCGGTTTATACCTTGACCATAAAGGGCAAAATCATAGGGCGGCGCTTCGTCCGCTCGTAATAGAATTTATCTAGGGTATCTCTCACCTTGGCATTGATGAAACTCCACTCCACGGCGCGGGCACCGCTGTGGTCAAGGGTTCGAGCCAGTAGGTCACGGCTTTCTTCAATCATGTCCTTGAACTTTCTGGTATCAACAAAGCCCCGGGTGACGATATCCGGACGCCCCACCAGCTTGCCCGTCTGGCGGTTGACGGCGATAATCGCCACCACGATGCCGTCTTTGGAGAGCATCCTTCGGTTGCGCAGCACCACCCCACCGATGTCCCCAACACTCAGGCCGTCAACGTAGACATTGCCCGAACTGACCCTGCCAGCTATCCTGGCCAACCGGGGACCGATCTCAAGGATATCGCCATCCTCCAGAACGAAGATATTCTCCTTGGGCACGCCCATTGATTGCGCTAGCTTAGCATGCAGGCTCAGGTGCCGGTACTCCCCATGGATGGGCATGAAAAACTTGGGCTTGACCAGGTTTAAGAGCAATTTGAGCTCCTCCTGGCTGCCATGGCCGTGGACGTGAACCTGGGCCACCTTATCATAAAGCACCTGAGCCCCCTGCTTGAAGAGGTTGTCCACCGTCCTGTTGACCACACCCTCATTGCCGGGGATTGGGGTTGCCGAGATAACTATGGTATCACCCGGCTGGATATGGACTTGGCGATGGTCCCGGTTGGCCATGCGCACTAGGGCCGAGGTGGGCTCCCCCTGGCTCCCGGTGGTGATGAAGACAACCTTGTTGGGCGGCAGCCGCTTGGCCTCATCAATCCGCCCCAGTATGCCATCGGGGGCGTGGAGATAGCCCAGCTCTAGGGCCATGCGCGCGGTATCGCTCATGCTCCGCCCGATGATAAAGACACGGCGTCCGTGCTTGGCCGCGGCGTCAATAACCTGCTGAATGCGGGAGACCAGCGAGGCAAAGGTGGTGACGATCAACCTCCCCGGGGCATCAGCCATAACATGGTCCAGCACCTCCCCAACCACCCTCTCCGAGGGGGTATAGCCGGGAAGCTCCGCATAGGTGGAGTCAGAGAGAAGGAGCAAAACCCCCTGCGCCCCGAGCTGCGCCAGGCGGGAAAGGTCGGTTGGCTTGCCGCTGACGGGCGTATAGTCGAGCTTGAAATCACCGCTGTGCACCACCACGCCCGCCGGGGTATGGATGATCAGACCAACCGCGTCAGGTATGCTGTGGCAGACGGGGAAAAACTCAAACCTGAATTTCCCCAGAGTTACCTGCTCCCCAGGAGACACCTCCTTGAGCTTGGCCTCGCTGAGCGCCTTCCCCTCCTTGAGCTTGACCCGGATCAGCCCCAGGGTGAGCTTGGTGGCATAGATTGGCACCTTGAGCTGGGGTAGAACATAGGGCAGAGCGCCGATGTGGTCCTCGTGACCGTGGGTGATAACGATGCCCCGCACCTTATGCCGGTTCTCCACGAGGTAGCTGATATCGGGAATCACCAGGTCAATCCCCAGCATTTCCTCGGCGGGGAACATAAGCCCGGCGTCAATGACCAGGATGTCATCCCCACACTCCAGCAGCATCATATTCTTGCCGATCTCGCTGAGACCGCCGAGGGGGATTATCCTCAACTTTGTCTTGGCCATGAAACTATTCCTCAAACATGCTCAGCTGCCGAGGCTGCGGCTTCGCTTCCGGGACGGATTTGGCCTCGGCGAGGAGAGCCGGAATCTTGAGCATGTCCGCCTCTATGGCCTGACGCAGGCTCTGCTGATGGAGGGCTGCCGCCGGGTGATACATAGGGTAGTAGATGACGTTATCCCGCTTCTGTGCCATGCCATGAATCTTGCTGATGCTTTTGCCCGGAAAGAACATCGCCATGGAGTAACGCCCCAGCGTCACAATCATCCTGGGGCGGATTATCTCAATCTGGCGTTCCAGCCACCGGCGGCAGTTCTGTATTTCCATAGGCAGGGGGTCACGGTTCGCCGTCGGCCGGCACTTGATCACATTGGCGATGTAAACCTGCTCGCGCCGAAGTCCAATGGAGGCTAATAACTGTCCCAAGTACTGCCCCGCTGGCCCGACGAAAGGACGTCCCTGCTGGTCCTCATGCCAGCCCGGCGCCTCACCAATGAACATTATCTCCGCATCCTCCGGCCCCTCACCGGGTACGACCTTGGTACGGTATTTGGCTATCTCACAAAGCTGGCAGCGGGCTATTTCCTGATAAAGCTCACTCAGTGCCGACATATAATATCTTTAAGTAGGTAGTCCCGCTTGGAGGGACTGACCAGCCATCCTCTTTTTGATTATGATAACACTGCCAATATGTCAAGTCAATTTAATCAAAAAGGGGCTTGAAAGCCCCCTTCCCAAATATCCCTTGGCCTGATCAGCCAGGGCTTCACTTCACCACCGGCATGCCCACCGCCTCCCAGCGGATCATCCCTCCCCGCATGTTGTAGACCTCCCGGAAGCCGAGCTCCTCCATGATGGCCAAAGCCTTGCCACTGCGGTTGCCGCTGCGGCAGTAAATAAGGTAGACTTTGTCTTTATCAAGTTTATCCAGCTCTTCTTTGAAGGTCTCCGAATAGTAATCCAGATTAACCGCCCGCTCGATGTGCCCACTGGCATACTCCTCTGGAGTCCGCACATCAAGGATGACAAAATCCTCGCTTCCCAGATTATCCATCATCAGGGCGTAGGCCTCTTCCAGGGTGACATCTTCAATTATCTGGTCACCCGGGGCGGCCTGCTTTTGGCCCAGACAGCCGCCTCCCAGCACCAGTAGCGCTATCAGCAGACCCGATAGCGCCAGCCTTCCCAGTTTTGGTAGCTTTAGCTTCATCGTCATTTACTGCACCGCCGCCTTGGGCAGGGCTGCCTTCAGAGCCTGGAGCACCGCCTCAATGTCCTCCTCATTCACCCAGCCCATGTGGCCGATGCGGAATATCTTCCCCCCCAGCTTCTGCTGCCCGCCGGCGAGCACTATCTGGTGCTCCTCCCGCATAATCTTAAGCAGCTTCTTGATATCCACCCCCTCCTTGGCCGCCACCGCGGTAACCGTGTTGGAGGCGTATTTCTCCTCAGCAAAGAGGGCAAACCCCAGGGATTTCACCCCATCCCGGGCGGCCTGGGCCACCCGAGCATGGCGGGCGATGATATTGTCCAGCCCTTCCTTCAGCATCATCTCCAGCGCGATATCCAGGGCAAACACCACCGAGACCGCCGGAGTCCAGGGTGTCTGGCTCCTCTCCAGAAAGCTCTTGGCCTTGCCGAAATCCCAGTGATAACGGGGCATCCTGGCCTTTTCATAGGCCCGCCACGCCTCTGGGCTGACGCTGACCATGGCTAGCCCCGGGGGCGCCATCCATCCCTTCTGGGAGGCAGTTACGGTAACATCACAGTGCCAATCATCCACGGGGAGCTCAATCGAGCCCAGGCTGCTGATGGCATCAACCAATAATAGCTTATCAAATTCCTTGACCACGGCACTGATGGCAGCCAAGTCATTGGTAACCCCGGTGGAGGTCTCATTGTGGGTGACCAGCACCGCCTTGATCTCTGGCTCCTTCTCCAGCGCCCGGCGGATGTCATCAACATCCGCCGCCCTCCCCCACTCGTAGTGCAGGGGCAGCACCTCGGCGCCAAACTGCTTGGCGATCTCGGCGAAACGCTCCCCAAAGAACCCGATGGATACGGACAGCACCTTGTCCCCCGGCGAGAGGGAATTGACGACGGCTGCCTCCAGGCCACCCGTGCCGGAACAGGTAAGCAGAAAGACGTCAGCTTTGGTCTGGAATAGCTGCTTCAGCTTGGCGGTAACATCAAGCAGTATCCGCCCGAATTCCGGCCCGCGGTGGTTGATCATCTGCCGGGCCATCGCCTCTAGCACCTCGGCCGGGCATGGTGTTGGTCCGGGAATGCGCAAACCTTCCATCTTCTCTCCCTTTTTATTTACTATCAATCACCCTGGCAAAGCGGCGCTTCCCTACCTTGATAATGCTGCCACTTCGGAGCGAGACGATGCTGCTGGACACTTTATTGCCATCGATGCTGACCGCACCCTGTGCAATCAGCCGATTAGCCTCACTACGGCTCTTGGCCAGATTTATCTGTACCAGCATATCCCTCAGGTCAACATCACCTTTAAGGCTAACCTGATACTCCTCTATCTCCTCCGGTATCTCCCTTTTCTGAAAGACCCTGGTGAAATTCTCCTCCGCCTCGCTGGCCACCTTCTGGTCATAGAGCTGCGCCACGATCTCTCTGGCCAGGCGTTTTTTCAGCTCCATGGGATGCGCGCTGCCATCGGCCAGCCCACGTCTGAATTCCTCAAGCTCCTCATCAGGGACATCTGTTACCAGCTCAAAGTACTGCAAAATCAGCTCATCTGGGATGGACATGGTCTTACCGTATATCTCATCGGGCGGCTCATCCACGCCAATGTAATTACCCAGGCTCTTGCTCATCTTCTGGCTGCCATCAGTCCCCACCAGCAAGGGGGTCATAAAGCACTGCTGGGGGCGCTGGCCGACCATAGCCTGGAGCTCCCTCCCCACCAGAAAGTTGAACTTCTGGTCAGTGCCGCCAAACTCAACGTCAGCCTGTATCGCCACCGAGTCATAGGCCTGGAGCAGAGGGTAGAGTAGCTCAGTGACGGCGATGGGGCGTCCGTCGTTATAACGGGCGCTGAAATCCTCGCGCGCCAGCAGCTGAGCCACAGTGAACTTGCTGGTAAGCTGAATGATATCCGCCAAGGTGAACTTGCCAAACCACTCGCTCTGCCACCTGACCTCCGTCTTCTCCCGGTCAACTATCTTGAAGAACTGCTTCATATAGGTTTCCGCATTGGCCCTGACCTGCTCGGCGGAGAGCATGGGGCGGGTGGCCGAAACCCCGCTCGGGTCACCGATCTGGGCCGTCCAGTCGCCGACGATGAGAATGACCTGGTGCCCCAGCTCCTGAAACTGGCGCAGCTTCCTGAGGGCGACCATATGGCCCAGGTGAATATCGGGGAAGCTGGGGTCAAAGCCCTCCTTCAG